>JBNKLQ010000001.1:0-50316 GCA_050292445.1 Promineifilaceae bacterium (SeqCode)
TTTGGGGCCTGCGTTTATGGCGTGCCCGTGATTGCTCATCAGTTGAGCCACCAATTTTTAAGCCAAATGCAGCAAGAAAACGTCGGCGAAACTTATCTGCGCACCAAAGTGGAACGCAATCCAAAGCTGATTTTAGACTGGACGGCTGAAGATTGGGCTGAATTTGAACTGGTGCTGCCGGAAATCACCTACGAGGGCCAGAAGCGGCTGCAATTTGATGATGTGTCGCTGGAACTGGTGCATGTGGGTGGGATTCACGCCGCCGATTCCACCGTCATCAAAGTGGTGAATGATGGCGTTATGTTCCTGGGCGACTGCTACTATCCTGCTCCGCGCTATGAAAATCCCGCCGACCAGATGTTGGACATGGCGATGCTAGCGAATCTTCTGGATGAGCAGTATGATCACTACATTGACGGGCACAACGCGCCGATGCAAACGCGCCATGTGCGCCGCATTTTGCGCTCTCAGGCGCTGCTTACTCGCCTGAATGAAACCAAACCTACCTGAGAAAAATTTATTACGAAGGAACAAAGAAACGAAGAAACAAAGCATTTGGCTTCTTTGTTCCTTTCTGCCTTCGTTTCTGCCTTCGTTTCTTTATTATAAGCTTTTGTAGCAAAGCCTTTAATCATTGTGTAAGAAACGTTACTGTGCAGTTGAGTATACTTAATGGCATGAGACGATTTTTGTGGCTTGCCCTTGTTTTGTTGATTTTGACGGCCTGTACCCCAACGGCCGAAACGGCCGTATCACCCCAACCTTCATTTGAAACGGCCGTCCTGCCTACCGCCACCGTTCCCCCGCCTGTTATTGTTGAAGAAAGCGCAGCTGTGGCCGACGCAACGGCCGTTCCTGACCCCACAGCAACCATTGTCGTTGAAGACGAACCAGTCGCCGAGGAAGTTGCTGGTGAAACTGGCGTGGTTAGCGGACGCACGGAAGACGGCGCATTTTTTCTGGGCGACCCCACTGCCCCCATTACCCACATCGACTACTCTGATTTCCTTTGAGGCAGCTGCCGTGCCTACGTGTTAGGCACAGAGCCGGACATCATTACTAACTATGTGGAAACTGGCCGTGTGAAGCTAATCTTTTGGCCCGTGCTTAATCATGGTGACCCCAGCGTTTATTCTACACTCACGGCCGAATGCGTGGGCCAACAGGACCCCGATCTATTTTGGATGGTACACGAATATCTGTTTGAGAATCAGGCTGATTTGTGGCGCGCGGACCGGGATTATTACGTGAATACGGCCGTATCCCTTGGAGCAGACCAGGCACAATTTGAAGCTTGCTATGATGGGCCAGACGGCATTGCCACCGTGCTGGAGCTGGATAATATTCGCCGCCAGCGCAGCATCTTCAGCCAACCTATTTTTGATATTAACGGGGAAATTTTTGTGGGGGCCCAACCTTACGAGGATTTTGCTGCTATTTTTGATGCCCTACCATAACAGAAGCATAACTTTTGATTATTGCTTACTCTGGAACAGGTGGCCAAACGTACTAACTAGTTGCCTTCTCTGGGTTGCTGTATTAGTATTCAAGTTATGTTCATTGGAAATACAGAAGATGGTGCGGCTAAGTTATTAGTTGTTGATGATAATATCTCCATTTTGCGTGCTGTAGAGACGGCGTTGCAACGGGAAGCATTTGTGGTGCATACGGCCGTATCTGGTGAAGAAGCATTGTCTGTCATCTCCCGCACGGGACTGCCCCATCTGGCCATCATCGATTTAAATATGCCGGGCATGGATGGGTTTGAGCTGTGCGAAGCCATTCACGAATTCTCTGACTTACCTATCATTATGCTCACCGCCATCGACGATGAAGAAACGGTGGTGTTTGGCTTGGATCGTTACGCGGAAGATTATATTGTGAAACCGTTCCGGCCTGCGGAGCTGGTAGCACGGGTGCGGCGGGTGCTGCGCCGTATGGGGGATTTTGCCTACACGCTGGAGCCAGTCATCAAAGTGGATGACGATTTGCAGGTTGATTTTCCCAATCGTAAAGCGTTTGTGCGGGAGCGGCCAGTGCAGCTTACCCCCACTGAGGCAAAACTGCTCTACATCCTCATGCGCAACGCTGGGCGCACGGTAACCAATGGCTTTTTGCTGCGCCGTGTCTGGCCCATGGATGATGCATTTGAGGATCGGCTGCACACCCATATTTATCGTTTGCGCCGCAAAATTGAAGTTTCCCCCAAAGATCCCCATTACATCATTTCTGATTGGGGCACAGGCTACAGCTTTTTGTCCCATCAAGAAGCATAACAATCCACTTGTCATTCCCGCACAGGTGGGAATCTACTTCCCTAAAACCAACGATCAAAATTAGTTAACACATCGTCAAGCGAGCGATAAAGATAGTCCACGTGGCTGAAATCGGCCGTTTTTGTTTGGGCATTGGGAATGGCAATCACCGTCATGCCAGCGTTGGCTGCGGCCTGGCTGCCAGGGCCAGAATCCTCTAACGCCAGGCAATCCTGGGGCGCGATGCCCAGCCGTTCTGCGGCCAGTAGGTAAATTGCTGGATTGGGCTTGCCATGCGTCACCTCGTCCCCGGCGGCGATGGCCCGGCACTGTTCTTGCAGACCCAGCTGCTGCAAAATCTCAATGGCGTGGGTGCGCGGACTGGAGGTGGCCACAGCCCAGGGAATGTTGCGGCGGGCAATTTCGGCGTGCAGGGCGTGCAGTCCGGGCATGGTGGGCACACCGTTGGCCCGAATCTGGCTGTAAATGGCCGCTCGCTTGCTGATGATGGTGGGCACCGCCTCTGGCAGATTGAACAGCTCTTTGATAACAGGCGTACTTACATCGGCCCGCAGCCCAATAATGTTTTGCACGATCTCTTCGCTGAGCTGATGGCCATACGGCCGTAAATATTCATCCCACGCTTGTTGTGACAATGGTTCACTATCCACCATCAATCCATCCATATCGAAAACAATTGCTTTGAGCTGGCTCATTGATTGCCCCGTCTGTTTGAATTTCCCCGGAAACTTTCAATTAGAGATACGATCCGGAAGTTGGTTTCCGGGGAAATGATAAGTTTGAAGATCATCGGCGGGGATTTTACCGTTTCTGTGTTTTTCTGGCATCCTGCGTAAAATGGGTGGCGTCATGACGAACGCTACTCAGTTGAATTGGTTGCAAAAAATCAATACGCGCATTGCCATGTCGGCGGTGGGTGCCAGGTTGCTGGCGCGAACGATGCACCATTTGGACCGGGTGGTGCTGCGGTTGGGTAACGGCCGTTTCACGGCCGCCACCCTCCTCACCGGTCTGCAAATCCTCAGCTTAACCACAACGGGAGCCAAAAGTGGCCAACCTCGCACTGTGCCCCTGGTTGCCATTCCCTACAGCGACAATCGGCTCATTGTGATTGCCTCCAACTGGGGGCAGACAAAGCATCCCGCTTGGTATCATAATCTTGTGGCCCATCCCCAGGTAACCGTAACGCGAGACGGCCGTTCCCAACCCTACCTTGCCCGGAAAACTACCGGTGCTGAACGGAATGCTTGCTGGCAGGCTGCGCTGCAAACCTATCCCGGCTATGCCGCCTACAAACAGCGCACCGAACGGCAAATCCCCGTCATTGTGCTCACCCCGCAGACAGATTGACCTTTCAATTCCTCTCAAATATCGGTTGATTTTTATAGAAACTGGCTGAATCATTCAGAGATGTTTATGATAGGTTTGTCTTATCACCCGATAAACTACTATTTATACATTCGAGCTATTTGAGAAGGATTATGGCAAAAACGATTTTTTTAACCGGGGCAACAGGATATGTTGGCTGTCATTTGGCGCACCGCTTTTTGGCAGAGGGACATACCGTTTTGGCGCTTGTGCGGCAAAAGGGCGGACAGTCGGTGCAGCAGCGCATTGCAACGGCCGTTCTTGAAGTTGGCCCGCTTTCTGATGAAAAAATGGGCAACCTGCTGGCCATCTCCGGCACAGTGGAAGATTCTGCCCAGGAATTAAGCGCCGCCCTGCGCGCTCAGTTTAGTGACCCTATTGATGAGGTGTGGCACAGTGCCGCCATTTTTAATTTTAAGGAACGGGAACGGCCGTTGGTCGAAGCCACCAATATCGAAGGCACCCGCCACATGCTCGATCTGACCTGCCAGATCAACCCAGACACGCCGCCTCGCTTCATCTACATCAGCACGGCCTATTGCTTGGGCAGTGAATTTAATTCGGCCGTGCCCGAAACGATTCCCCAAAAGGTGAATGGGTTTCGTTCAATCTATGAATGGTCCAAGCATAGTGCCGAGCGGTTGGTAGATCAATATCAGCAGGCGCAACGGCTGGATGTGACAATTTTCCGGCCTTCGATTGTGATTGGCACGCCAGAAACGGCCGTTCTCTGCAATTCTGGTTACTATCAGGTGCTTACTGAATGTCGTCGTCTACGCACCTTGCTGGAGCGCCATCAAGGCGATGAGTTCGACGGCAATGTACAGACCCGGCTGCAAGGGAATTCTGGTACGCCACTTAACCTGGTCCCCATCGACTTTGTGGTTGAGAGCATGGTGTATCTGGCTCACTGCGTCGATCTGGCCCCAAACCGGACCAATCTGTTCAACATCGTCAATGAACGACCGCCGACCATCAAAGAAGTGCATCGTGCCCTGGTTTCCAGCCTGGACATGACCGGCTTAAAATTGGTTGCGCCTGATCAGTTTGAAGCAGAACCCATGAATCAGATAGAAAAAGTGATCAATCGTCGCATTGGCTTCCAAGCGCCCTACATGCACGAGCAGATTCATTTTTCCACCGAGACTTTTCGTCAGTTTGTGCCCCAGCATGTCTTGCCGCCGCCGCAAGTCAATTGGCGTTACATGGAACAAGTCAACGCCATCTTCCTCGCCCAATTTGAAGATGACTGAAAACGAAGCCACCCTCCAATTGCAAATGGTCTGGCCAACTAGCCACCTAACGCAAGCCCTGCCGATAGTACTGCCCACAGGCTATCGTTTGCGTACTTACAAACCAGGGGATGAGGCGCGCTTTTTTGAGGTGATGGCTCTGGCCGGTTGGCCGGGTTGGGATGAAGCGAAGTTGAAACCGTGGCTTTACCGAATACTGCCGCAGGGCTGGTTCATGGCCGTGACTGAAGCAGATGACCAGATTGTGGCCACGGCGATGGCTACCCATGATCATACATGGCTACTGCCGTTTTCTGGTGAGGTAGGTTGGGTGGCAGGCGATCCGGCACATAAAGGGCGTGGGCTGGGAACGGCCGTCGTCGCGGCCGTTACTGCCCGGTTTATAGAGGTGGGCTACTCGTCCATCCATCTGTTTACCGAGCATTACCGGCTGCCAGCCCTTACTATTTACCTGCGATTAGGTTACCTGCCGCTGCTTTACCGCCCAGAGATGTGGGATTTGTGGCGAGACGTATGTACGGAACTAAGCTGGCCGTATACTCCGGACCTATGGCCCAAGTCACCCGCTTAAGCCTGATTTTCCGCCACGAGCACTTGTCGGATGTAGTACACGGTTTTGTTTTGCGATTCGTAATAGGTGCGCACCATCAGCTCGGCAATGAGGCCCATCACCAGGAACTGTACGCCTAAGATAACCAGCAAAACGGCCAGGAGGAGCAACGGCCGTTCCCCAATCTGAAACTCTCTAAAACCGTCCCAAAATTGCCTGGCCTGAACACCGGACCAGATTTTGAGCCAGACGAGATACAACCCCATCAACGCGCCCAGCCCGCCAAACGAAATGCCCATCATGCCAAATAGATGCATGGGGCGGTCACTGTACTTGCGCAAAAAGAGGATGGTCACTAAATCGACGATGACGCGGAAGGTGCGCGAGATACCATATTTGGATTTGCCCGCCACCCGCGCCCGATGATTGACGGGCACCTCAGCCATGCTGAACCCGGCAAAGCTTACCATTTCTGGAATGAAGCGGTGCAGCTCACCGTACAACTTTAGTTCGTGGGCCACTTCAGCACGGAAGACGCGCAGCGAACAGCCTCGATCTCGCAAGGGCACATCGCTGAGGCGGGCGATAAGCCGGTTGGCAATAAACGAAGGCAGCTTACGCATCAGGAAAGCATCCTGTCGATTCTCGCGCCAGCCGTTGACCACATCGTATCCTTCTTCCAATTTTTTAATCATGGCGGGGATGTCAGCTGGGTCATTTTGGCGGTCGGCGTCTATGGTTAGGATATAGCGGCCACGCGCTTGCTCAAACCCGGCAGCAAAAGCGGCCGTTTGCCCATGATTGCGCCGAAACTGGATACCCACCACGCGATTGTCTGCCTGGTGCAGCGCTTCTATCACGCTAAAGCTGGTGTCGTTGCTGCCATCATCAATAAAGATGAGTTCATAGCTAAGGGGCTCATCCTTGAGGGCGGCGGTGATTTCCGCCAGCAACGGCCGTAAATTTTCTTCTTCGTTATAAACAGGAACAACAATGGATAAATCTAATTTTTTCATGATTTCAAGTCGTATGCGGGTTGCCTTCACACAGTGAGCAGGTACTATTTATTGACCTGGGTGCAACGCTCGCACTTTTTTGGGGTTATTGTAAAAGCGGACGCACGTCATACTTTTCCATAGAGAGAATTTTTTTTGCTAAGCATCTGTGGATCGTGCCGTAAAAGCGAGCGCAATAACCTTAAATGATTCAATCTCGCTTAGGTAAATCTGTATCAGGGCGCGATTATAGCATATCGTCACGAAGGATTCGCGTTAATGAAAGTTTCTGTCATTGCTACTGTAAAAAATGAGGGGGAGGCATTACGGCCGTTGTTGGATTCACTCATTCAGCAAAGCCATATGCCTGATGAAGTAATCATTTGTGATGGTGGCTCCACCGACACCACGCTGGAGATTTTAACCGAGTACAAATTGTGGCTGCCGCTTAAGATTTTGGTTGTGCCCAATGCCAATATTAGCCAGGGGCGTAATGTGGCGATTGCCGCCGCTGCCGGACCCATTATTGCGGCCACCGATGCTGGCGTGGTGCTGGCCCCGCACTGGTTGGAAGAACTCATTCAGCCCATTTTGCAGGGGGAAACGGCCGTTGCCAGCGGTTGGTTTGAACCGGATCCCTACACAGATTTTGAAGTCGTCATGGGGGCCACGGTCCTGCCCACGCGCCGCGAGATTGTGCCAGAGAAGTTTCTGCCCTCCAGCCGTTCGGTCGCTTTCCTTAAATCTGCCTGGGAAGAAGTGGGCGGCTATCCAGAATGGTTGGATTATAGTGAGGATTTGGTGTTTGATTTTGCCTTGCGTGAGCGGTACGGGAACTTTCCTTTTGTGGATACGGCCGTTGCCTACTTCCGTCCTCGCAGTGACCTAACCGGTTATTTCAAGCAATATTACAACTATGCCCGAGGCGATGGCAAAGCCAACTTGTGGCCCAAGCGGCATGTGGTGCGCTACTTCACCTATTTGGTGGGACTCCCTTACATCCTGCGCCTGATCTGGCGCGAGAAGTGGCCCGGCTGGGTGCTTCTGCTGCTGGGCAGCGGCGTCTACTGCCAGCGGCCCGCGCAGCGGCTGTGGGGCAACACCTGGGGCTGGCGACCGCCATCCCGGCTGCGTGCGTTCGCCCTTATCCCCATCATTCGCCTAGTAGGCGATGTGGCCAAGATGCTGGGTTATCCGGTTGGCCTTATCTGGCGCTGGCGACATCGGGATTTGATCGGTAATCAGTAATCGGTCGATCAGTAATCAGTGGTAGTAGGCCAGCGAGCAATTGTGTGCTGAAGCGCTTCTACTGATGACTGTTTCACTGAATACCGATTACCGGCCAGAGCGACCATTAGAAATTTGCAAGAACCGATCCCCCCTGTCTTGACGCTCCCCAAACCCATGTTAAGATCACGTCACTACAGCCGACAAGTCCGTCGGCTGTTTTATCGTCATAGGTAAATACGCGACGAAATAATGCAATGATTATTGAGCGAAAAGATCCACCCTATCCACGACGTGGCCCTTCATGCCTGCTGGTTATTTTTATTGGCATTGGCATCTTTTTTGGCATCTTTGTGATCCAAAATGCGGAAGATGTGCGGGATGTGATTATTCCCACGCCCACGCCGGAACCGACGCGCTCAGCCACCGAATTTGCTTTGTTAGCTGACATCGCTGAGCGTGATGGTGAATTGGAAGAAGCCGCCGGTTATTATGGTGAAGCGGTGCGTCTGGATGCCACCAATCCCGAAATTTACATTCGTTACATCAACCTGCTCATCCGCATCAATGAGGCGGAGGAAGCGCTGGCACGGGCGGAAGAAGCGGCCGTTTTGGCCCCGGAGAATGATCGCATTTGGACGGCCGTTGCGGCGGCCCACATTGCCAATGGCGAACGCCTCAACGATGCTGGTGATCCCACTGCCGCCGACTTGCAATTTGCCGAAGCCTATCGTGCCGCTGAAGCAGCTATCAGTATCAATGGACAAAATGCTGATGCATATGCTTATTCGGCTGCCGGGCTTGTATTGCAATTTGAGCCAGGACTTTATGAGGACGCACTGCTGCGCGCCCGGGATGCAACGGACCGGGATCCTGCAAACGCGCTTGGACGCCTTTATCTGGGCATTGTGTTAACCAACCAGGGTTTTTATACAGCCGCCCGCGAGCAGTTCCAGCTAGGGCTTCAATCAGAGAAGTTGCCACAGCTTTATTATGAGCTGGGCTACAATTTTTTTGGTGATGGCAATGTTTCTGAAGCGATTTTGAGCTTTCAGGAAGCGGTAAGCATAGATCCCAATTTTGCCCCAGGGTATGATGGCCTGGCGCACATGTATTTGCAGTTGGGGCAAGATAACTTGGCCGAAGAAAATGGCCTCCAATCTATTGCCCTGAATCCGAATGTGGCTCGCGCACACGGCCGTTTAGGAGAAGCCTATGTTCGCCTTAATAAATATGAACAGGCCATTGAAGAGTTTAGCAAGGCTGTTGAACTGTACGGCGAGCCAACTGAGCTAAATGCGCGTTTCTTTTATCTGTTGGCCGATGCCTATTTGCGCCAGGGTACCGAAAACTGTCCGTTGGCTGAACCCTACTTCCAGCAGGCAGCTGAGGTCAGCGTGGCCTATGCGGATGCGGCCCAGCAAGGGCTGGTTGAATGCCGCCGGGCTGCTTTGGAAAGCAGTCCGTAATCATTAAAATCTGTTAGGCTTAACGCACGATTAGCAATCCCTCCGAAAGAGTGCTAGAATTTGCTTGACATCATCAAAAATTCTGCTAGAATGTTCCTGTGTTAATTGGCACTCTCTCTGTTGGAGTGCTAAATCCCCACCTTGAAAACAACATTTTACAAATAAGGAGTGTTAGCTATGAAGCTCAAACCATTGGGTGATCGCTTGGTTGTTGAACCATTGGAACGCGAACAAACCACCCCCTCTGGCCTTGTCTTGCCAGAAACCGCAAAAGAAAAGCCACAGGAAGGCGAAGTGATCGCCACTGGCCCTGGCCGTCGTGATGACGATGGCAAACGTGTTGAGATGGACGTAAACGTTGGCGATAAGGTGCTGTATGCCAAATATGGCGGCACCGAAGTCAAGATCGACGGCAAAAAATTGCTCATCCTCAAAGAATCTGACGTTCTGGCTATTGTAGAAGGCTAAATTAAGGAGATTATTGAAAATGGCGAAACAACTTGCATTTTCTGAAGAAGCTCGGCGTAAGCTGAAAAAAGGTATTGATACATTGGCAACGGCCGTATCCACGACGCTTGGTCCGAAAGGCCGTAACGTTGCCCTAGATAAGAAATTTGGTGCCCCCACGATCACCCACGACGGTGTGACCGTAGCCAAAGAAATTGAACTGGAAGACCCATACGAGAATATGGGTGCCCAACTGCTGAAAGAAGCAGCCACCAAAACCAACGACATCGCTGGTGATGGTACCACCACCGCCACTGTGTTGGCCCAAAACATCGTTAACGAAGGTTTGAAGAACATCGCCGCAGGAGCCAATCCAATGCTCCTCAAGCGTGGTATCGAAGCGGGAACGGCCGCTTTAGCTGACAAAATTCGCAGCATGGCCATCTCCATCGATGACAAAGCGGAAATTGCTTCCGTTGCTTCCATCTCGGCTCAGGACACCAGCATTGGTGAACTAATTGCTGATGTGATGGACAAAGTGGGTAAAGACGGCGTTATCACCGTAGAAGAATCTCGCTCCCTGGAATTTGAAACCGAATACGTGGAAGGGATGCAGTTTGACCGTGGCTACATCAGCCCCTACTTCGTCACCGATTCCGACACTATGGAAGCGGTCATTGAAGATGCCCACATCCTCATCCACGACAAGAAAATCAGCTCCGCCCAGGACATCATTCCGATTCTGGAAAAACTGGTGCAGACCGGTAAGAAAAACCTGGTCATCATCGCTGAAGATGTAGACGGCGAAGCGCTGGCTACCCTGGTGTTGAACAAACTGCGCGGCATGATTAACGCGTTGGCCATCAAAGCCCCTGGCTTTGGCGACCGTCGTAAAGCGATGTTGCAAGACATTGCTGTACTCACCGGTGGTCAGGTTGTCACCGAAGAGATGGGCCGCAAGCTGGACAGCGTTCAGTTAAGCGACCTGGGCCGCGCTGCCAAAATTGTTTCCTCCAAAGATGACACCACCGTTGTTGATGGGCAGGGTGACGAAGCGCAGATCAAAGCCCGTGTTGAGCAAATCAAAGTGGAGATCGATCGCAGCACCTCTGACTACGACCGTGAAAAATTGCAGGAACGTCTGGCCAAATTAGCTGGTGGCGTGGCTATCATTCGCGTGGGTGCCGCTACTGAGGTTGAGCTGAAAGAGAAGAAACACCGTGTAGAAGATGCCCTGAGCGCTACCCGCGCTGCTGTAGAAGAAGGTATCGTGCCCGGTGGTGGTGTGGCTCTGTTGAATGCCCTGCCCGCTCTTAACGACGTTTCTTTGCCGGAAGGCGACCAGATGACCGGTATTGGCATTTTGCAGCGTGCGTTGGAAGCCCCAATGCGCAAAATTGCTGAGAACGCTGGCAAAAATGGTGACGTGGTTATTCAGAACGTACGCCAGGCACAGGAAAAAGCTGGCAACACCAACATTGGCTACAATGTGATGAGCGGCGAATACATCGATATGGTGAAAGCTGGCATCATCGACCCGGCCAAAGTGACCCGTGGCGCATTGGAAAATGCTGCATCTATCGCTTCGATGGTTCTCACAACTGAAGCGTTGATTACGGACATCCCCGAAGAAGAACCGCCAATGCCACCAGGTGGCGGCGGTATGCCCGGCGGCGGCATGGGTTTCTAAGACCCGTAATCGGTCATCAGTGGATCAGTCATCGGTAAAAACCGAATACTGATTACCGAATACCGACAACCTGCTTTTTTAGACCCGCTTTGGTTTAGCCAAGGCGGGTCTTTTCATTTTGGCGGGGGGCAGTTACACTAGGAATGTTGAAGTTAATTAAGGTCGCTTGAAGGTTTACGGCCGTTTCCGCAAGTATTGATCATTTACCAAACAACTGATTTATGCATGGTCAACACAAAAGGACACGCTCATGGGTCAACAAATCATTGCTAAACTTCTGCCACTCCTAGAAAAAATCAATTGGCCAGCCACCGAGGCTGCTACAGAACAGGGGCGGCAATCTTTTTTGGTTGGGTTAGAAAAAGTAGATGCCTACAGTGGGGATCCAAATCAGCTGACGGCAGCGCTAAAAACGTTTGTCACGGGCGGTTCACGGCCGTTTGCCTATGCGGGCGTGGCCTATACGCTTATTGCTGCTTCCCAGGAAAAAGATGGCAGCTATTTTTCTGGCGGTTTGGAAGCGGCCATGGATTGGCTGGAAAAGGCCCAGGATTTGGAACCAGACGTATGGGAAATTAACATACTGGAGCCGTTGATTTATGTGCATAACGGCCGTCTTGAAGATGCCCGTATCGTCTTGGATTATTTGCATGACCTGAGACCAGGAGATTACTTTTTGTATCGCATTGAAGTGGCTTATTGGCAGGTCATGGGAGATTTGGAACAAACGGTGCACTGGTTTAATGAGGCGGCAGAAGCGGCCGTTTCCGTGCCCCAGCGCCTGACCATGCGTGGGCAGTTGGCCGACTTTTACTTTGCGCAAAACATGTGGTCAGAAGCCAAAGATGCCTACCAACAGGCAATCCACTTTGACAATAGTAATCCGCTGCTGTGGCATAAACTAAGCATTGTCCATTGGCAGTTGGAAGATATTGACGAAGCGGATAAGTGCAATCAGCAAACGCTGCGGCTAAAAGATTTCCCCGCCGCGCGACAACTAGAAGAAAAGATAAAAGAGAAAAAGTCAGATGGTGGAATTTTAGGCAGGCTGTTTGGTGGCTAAAAGAAAGTGACGTGATGCGTGAAACGTGATTTTGCTCACGCTTCACGCACCATTCCGAGGTTAGGTGAGCATTCACCTAACCTCTTTTTTTATGGCTGTAAAACCGTGATGGCTGTGCCATTGCTGTCGCCATCCGGATCGTGGTTGGATACGGCAGCATAGGTGTAGTCTGGATGGACAATATTATCAACGGTGAAAGTCGCATCGTTATATCTGCGCCGCATGTTGCCGGTGGAGACGGAGCAGTTGCCGTTGCTATCAGTCACGCACTGAGCTGAACCGTCATCGCCACCGCCGCTCCAGGTACCGCTCACGACAGCTCCGGCCACAGGAAAGTGGTCGGTGTTGTGCACAGTGATGTCCACTGTGGCCTGCCAGGCAAATTGGCGGAAGGTAAAGGCGCTGCTGCCATCCAGATCAGCAACATGTGCGGTGTTGCCGCCGGCAGGGGTGGGCGTTGGTGGCGGTGTGGTCGTTGGTGTTGGCGTAGGTGGCGGGAACGGTGTGCTGGTAGGTGTGGGAGGTACGGCCGTACCTGTTGGCGTCGGTGTGGGCTGCGGCGAACCACCATCATCGCTATATTTAGCCACATAAAGATCGGCCGGGGCGTTTTGCGCGCCGGTGATGTAGGCATTGCCCGCGCTGTCTAGAGCAATGCCGTGGCCATCGTTGGCGACGGCGGAGAAAGTCTTTACTGAGTACAACAAGTTGGAGCCAGCAGCGTTCAGTTTTGCTAGAATGATGTTAGCGGTAACGGCCGTCCCATTGGCTGGGGGAAAATCACTCGATTGACTGTAGCCTACAATGACTGCTTGGCCTGAGCTGTCCACAACGATGCCACTGCTCGTGTCGTCCAAACCGCCGCCGATGTAGGTGCTGTAAGCTAGGGCGCTGCCGTTTGGCACTAGCTTGGTGACAAACATATCATCACAATTTCTCGGTCCGCCAAAGCCGGGAATGCCACAATCGTTGATGCCACCCACAAACTGATCCTGGAATGCACCAGGCGTGGTGGGGAAATCGGCGGAGCGGGTAGACCCGGTGACGAACGCGTTTCCGGCACCGTCAACGGCAATCCGGCTGACGCGATCCCAATCCGTACCGCCTAAATAGGTGCTATAAACCAGACTGCTGCCGTCAGCGGTAATCTTGGTCACAAAAGCATCCTCGTCCTGGTTGGTGCCCGCCCGATTGGGTTGAATAGCCGCCTGAGTGGGAAAATCATCCGATTGGGTACGGCCAACAATGTAAATGTTGTCGTTGGCATCCAGGGCAATGCTTTCGCCATAATCTTCAAAGGTGCCACCAAGGTAGGTGCTATACAGGACGGTGCTGGCATCAGCTGTTAGTTTGGTGACGAAGGTGTCTTCGCAGAAACATTCGTTTAGGGTCAACCCACTCTGAATGGGGTTCACTGTGGGGAAGTTGGTGGAATCTGTGTAGCCAACCAGATAGATTTCACCAGCGCTGTTGAGGGTGATGTCATGGATTTCCTCAGCGCGATTACCGCCAAAATAGGTGCTAAAGAGTAAATCGCCTGACTGGGCGGACAGTTTGGCAATGAAGGCATCGCGGTTGCCGTTTTTGGTAGATTGCATTGCATTCAAGATGGGGAAATCGGTGGAATCGGTCCAGCCAGCGATTAAAATATCACCGTCGCCATCAAGCGTAATGCCTCGGCTGTAATCCAGCTTGGAGCCGCGTATATAGGTTGTGTATAGCAAGGTGCCATTGGCCGACAGCTTGGCGATGAAGATGTCGTTATTGGTATCGTAGGCGCGACCCACAACGTAGACGTTGCCAGCAGCATCCACGGCAATGTCTCGACCGGAATCGAAAGCGGCCAGGCTGGTGGTGGTTTCATAGACGATGGTGGGATCGATGATCAGCGGGGTGTTGGCATTGTAGCTGCCCAAGGAAAATCCAACGATGCCATTCTCATTAAGCGCAAAGGCGACGGGGACAGTTTGGCGACGGCCGTTCACTTCTTGCCAGGCTAAGGGAGCTTTCTCCACAATCTGTGTCTGGTCTGATAGGGCAATTTGCAAATCGCCAGTGGCGCTGTCTACAGTTATGGCCTGAGCACCGCTGTATTGCCAGCGAATGAGGGAAGGATCTGCGCCCGGAGCAACCGCAAACGTGCTTTTCAAGGCACCGTCTACCCCTTCATATTGCAAATTGATGCCAGGATAAAGCTGCTGGTAAACCACGCCGGCAAAGGTGGGCAGGGCGACTTGCCAGTTGCTAGCATCCTGGCCCCGGAAATCATTGATTTTACCGGGGAGTAGGGTCCCAGCTTCCAGGATTGGGGCCGGATTCGCGCCGACAAAGCCCAATTGCAGGGTTTGCTGTTGAACGCTTAGCTCGACGCCTTTCGGGGTGAAAACGGCCGTGTGTCCCGACCCATACGTCTCAAAACGAACCGCTTCATTACTTTGCCCTTGGCTGGCAGTGAAAGCCAGCGGCAACTGGTCCAGCTGTGAGGCCACGGCCGTTGCATTTGACAATGATTCAGCCGTGGGAGCCAGTAAGCGCCCCAGGAACGGGGCCAGGAGTATCAGCGCGATCAAGCCAAGCAGGCTGATGCCTATGCGGGGCGATACTCGCCGACGGGGAGAAATAAGTGAAGATTTGATTTGCATGGAAACCTCCTTCCGTATGCATCTTCCAAAAAGAACGGATAAGTTGGAGGTTTAAAGATACTAGGTGGTAGTTACAGGCCTCTTGTTGAACTCTTAAGGGAAGATTACAACGAGTTAAACAAAACGGATGCTTGTCTCATGTCGTCTGATCCCTCGATCTCTTCTATAATTTCACGATGACAAAACAACAATTTGATCCCATGCCCTTGCGGGCGCAGTTCCCAGCTTTGCAATTAGAGGTGAATGGCGAAACGGCCGTATATCTCGACGGTCCCGGCGGCACCCAGGTTCCCCAAAGTGTCATTGACGCCATGAGCGGCTATCTGCGCCACGGTGGCAGCAACTCTGGTGGTCCCTTCCTCACCAGCCGCTACACCGACGATATTAGCAACGCCGCCCGTGCCGCCATGATGGATTTCTACAACGCGCGCCGCCCCGACGAAATAGTCTTTGGCCAAAACATGACCAGCCTTAATTTTAGCCTGAGCCGTGCCCTGGCCCGCACCTGGCAGCCTGGCGATGAAATCATCGTCACCCGGCTGGACCACGACGCCAACATTTCACCCTGGCTGTTGGCGGCTCAAGACAGTGGTGTCGTCGTGCGCTGGCTCGATTTTGATCCCACCGATTGCACCTTACGCCTGGACACTTTGCCCGATTTACTGAACGAAAAGACGCGGCTGCTGGCCATCACCTATGCCTCTAACGCGGTTGGCAGCATTAGCGATGTGAAGCGGGCTGCCGAACTGGCCCATGCTGCTGGGGCGCTTGTGCTAGTTGATTCCGTCCATTTCGCGCCACATGGTCTCATTGATGTGCAGGCGATCAATTGTGACTTCCTTATCTCGTCATCTTATAAATATTTCGGCCCTCACACTGGCATCTTGTATGGTAAATACGAGTTACTGGATAACCTAATGGCCTACAAAGTGCGCCCTGCGCCAGCTAAACCAGCTGGCAAATGGGAAACCGGTACACAAAGTTTTGAAAGTTTGGCGGGCGTGACGGCTGCCGTCGATTATTTGGCGGCAATTGGGGGTGAGACAGGCTCGCGCCGGGAACGCTTGGTGCAAGCGATGCAGCGCATCAAAATGTACGAAATGTCTTTAAGCCAGCGGTTTTTGGTAGGTGCCACGCAGGTTGCTGGCCTGCGGGTGTATGGCATTACCGATGTGGAGCGATTGGCGGAACGCACGCCCACATTTGCTGTTAGCATGGAGGGGATGTCTGCTGAAGCAGTTGCCACGCGTTTGGGGCAGCAGGGTATTTTTGTCTGGCATGGCCATTATTATGCCGTGGCCGTGATGGAGCGCTTGGGCATGCTGGAACAGGGTGGCTTGGTCCGTATTGGCTTTGTGCATTACAACACGATGGCTGAAGTGGATCGTGTTGTAGCTGCTTTAGCCGGATTGCGTTAGGTAGGCAAATTGATGGGAGGCTAGGAACTGTGTGTCATTGTTGAAGGACGCAGCTACTTGTCTCCTGAAGGACGATTGAATAAAAACCAGGCCAGCATCATCAAAACGAAGCCACTAAAAAAGCCTACTCCTACGCCCAGTCCGGTGATGAGCATGCGTACCACTTCGCCAGAGGTAATAAGGGAAAAACCAACCACAAGCAGCCCGGTTCCCCCCAACCCACCGGCCACCAGCAGCATGCAGCCTGGTAATCGTTCCGCTTCGCGGTCACCTCGCTGGCGCACAATGAGGTATTCAATAGTCGCCCCAATGATGGCACTGACTAGCCCTATAGCCAGGCCGATAAAAAAAGATTGTAAATTCATTTTGGTGTTTTGCCTCCAAAGCTTTTTGTTTTGATTAACGCAACCGTTGCTTAGGTTAAGGTGTTTTGTGTCTGCTTGTCATCTGTGGTGTGTCATATCATTGGTGGGTCAAACGTCATTCAGGCAGGAGCAGTTGGCGCTGGCGCAGCGCTTTTTGTAGCAGCGGCTCGATTTGCTGCTGGATGTGGTTGTTGGCATAGCCAATCCAGCCCACGTCCGTATGAACGTCCAGTGGATGGTTGAGCAGCCGTCCGTTGCCATCGGTGATAATGACGCCTAGCTCACGAGCGATAAGCTCGGTGCAGATGTCGTATGGGTGGCAGCAAATGCCCAGAATCAGGTTTTGTCGTTTAAGGATGGGTTCCATGTACGGCCGTAAATCTGCCACAAACCGATCGCGTCCCGACATGAGTTCATATAGTTGTCCACCGCTGCAAATATATTGATCTTCAAAACAGTGTGCCTTGCCTGGCTGTACCGGTCCCAAAGCACCCAGTACAATTTCTTCATCAATGGCGGCCAATTCTGCACGCGCCCCAGGAAAAAAGCGAGAAATCATGGCAAAGCCGTGGGCAATGGTGGTGGCGGTGGACGGCCGTATTTGCAATGGTGTTTCGGTTTCCGTGAGACGATTAAAACGTATTGCCTCAACACCCTGCCCGCGTACAGCCCATACAGCATCCGACAAATGTTGTTTCACCAATGGGATTTCGGTTTGGATAGCCAGCTCAATATCTTGCAGGCTGGTTTGCGGGCCACGGTTGGGCGCAACGGCCGTTAAAATCCAGCCGCTTCGTTTTTGATACATCAACCCGCGTGTGCCGTCGATCGGGTCCACAATGATGCGCCAGACGGCCGTTTCTTCAGCCGCTCCCTCTGGCAAAACAACTTGTCCGCCCGGCAATCCTTCGGCAATGAGTACAATCGGGGAATGGGAAGCTATCTCACGATTAAAAAAATCGATCAACACCGCTTCGCTGATCCGGTCAATGGCGTAAATGGTGTCACCTTCGGCTTCTTCGGCGATGGTTGACAGACTTTCTAATGAAGCTTGTTCGCAGGCCGTAACAACGGCCGTACGAATGGTGGCGTGCAGCGAGCGAATGGGTTGCAATAGTGGATGGGTGAGACGCATCAGGATAGTTTGGAATTAGCTACGTTGTCCAGCTGATGCAGTGCATTTTCCAATTGACGTTTGCGCGATTCAGCTTCATCAAACAGTAGGGCGTTGCTCACGGCAATAGCGATAGCGGCGGCCATGGCTCGGGCACGTTCTAAATCCACCTCGCCAAAGTCGCCATCTTTTTTGTTGAGCAGCTGCATGGCTCCCACCACGCGTCCGCGAAAGATGAGCGGGACGCAAAGCAGGGAGCGTGTTTCGAAGCCTGTTTTCTCATCTGCTTCCCGATAATGATGCTCGTAACTGGCGACGTCATTGGTATAAATTGGCTTGCCGCTTTGCACCACTTCACCCACAATGCCCTGGTCAAGATTCAGTTCTAATTTTTCCAGTTCTTCAACGGCCGTTCCCACGTTAGTTAACACGTGCAACATCTGGGTTTCTTCGTCCAGCAGCCACAGAGACGATGCTTCAATTTTCCAACTATCATGCACTTGCTGAATGGTGAGATGAATCACTTCGTCCAAATCCAGAGATGAGGTAATGGTTTGGGTGATGTGGATAAGAGTATTTAACTCTTCTAATCGGGTTGCCAGGGCCTGATCGGCGGCCTGGAAAACGCGGGCATTTTCCAAGGCAATAGCGGCATAGTCGGCCAAAAAGGAGAGCAAAAACTCATCTTGTTTGCTAAAGGCGCGGTAAGTGGAGCGATTACTGACGCCTAAAACACCCAGATTGATGCCGCGTAGCTGCAAGGGCACATACAAAACTGCGTGGGCAAAACAGCCTGTTTTAATTTTTATCCCTTGCCCAGACATGTTTGACTGGCGCAACGCCCGTCCTGATTGCATTACTTCTCCGGGTGGGGAATCTGCTATAGGCAGGGTATGGTTTTTGTTTTCTCTTTCTCTTTGCAGATGGGTTTGGCGGTCATACGGCCGTAAAAATCTCCCCTCATCATCTGGTAGCCAAATGGTGCTTTCTTCTGCGTTGGTCAGATAAGTGGCTGCTTCCAAAACGCGCTGCAAAACTTCATCCACGCTCAGTAAAGAAGTAATCGCTTTCCCAATGTTGGAGAGAGTACGCATCTCGTTGTTTTGACGGCTCATCTCTACTTTTAGGCGGCGGATTTCTTCTGCCAGCTCGGCCTTGTCGTGCAGCAAGCGCGTTTCTAGCAGCGCGCGGTCAATGGTTTCTACAATTTCATCCACGGTAAATGGCTTGATGAGGTAATCTTTGGCTCCAAGCCGAAAGGCTTCAATGGCGCTCAATTCAGAACCATACCCCGTCATCAACACCACAGGGGTGTTTAACGATTCCTGAGCCATCTGTTGCAGCACATCCAGTCCGGTCATTTCGGGCAAATTAAAATCTAGCATGACCAGATCCGGCTCGTTTTCGCGAATGCTTTCCAGACCAGATTGACCATCATAGGCATACATGGTGTGGTAGCCAAAGGAAGGCAGAACTGTTTCAGTTAGATGTTTTACTATTTCTCGACTGTCGTCGATGATAAGAATGAACTCACCGCTCATAGGATTAGCTTCTTGAAATTCCTGAATTTTTGATACGGCCGTTTCTCCCCATCCCCATTAGTTTTAGCAGAATAATAAACGTAAGGTAGATGTTACCGTATCGGTTTACCGTAAGGTAAAAATCTTACACATGTTATTAAGTGCATCGCTTGAAGGTAAGATACAGACAGACCGTAAAAAGCCGTTTCACACTTCGTCGGATCGTGTCGTTTATCTGAATGTATTTTGGCTTACGTTCTTACAATAGACCGCTAGGCGACCGATCTATCTACAAACGACCAAGCGATTATAACATACCCGACTTTCCTATCACTACAAGCCTCCAGAGAAAAAAGATCAATAACTTTACGTAAAGCAAGGAACGTGCTATAGTTAGCATATTATTGGTTATGTTAATGTAAAGGGCGGTTTTTAGGCAAAGCCTCCAAAACCAGCCCGCTCGTTTGTACTTAAGGCGCATACAGTGCAAAATGAGTTAACCGTCAGTTTTCTTGGAGGTATGAGATGGTTTCCCAGCGGCGTTTATTTAATTTGTTAACGATGTTGATTTTGCTCAGCCTATTTGCTGTGGCCTGTGAACGGCCGCTTGGCGGCACAGATGATGGCACAACAGATGACCAAACTGGCCAGACTGAGGATGCCAATGCTGGCGGTGGTACGGATGGTAGTGTAGACACCACAACCGATGGCGCTGTTGACACAACAACCACCGATAGCACAACTGAAACAACCACAGATGAGACCACTACCGAGACCACCGGTGATACGGCAACAGATGAGACCGCTACCGACACCTCAGGTGAAACAGCTACCGACGAAAGTGGTGACACAACGGCTGAGGCTGGAGATGACAGTGAAGAGGCCGGTGGTGGTGTAGGTGACGCAACGACCGATACTACTGATGATACGGCTACAGACACCACGGCTACTGATGAAAGCGCGGCTGAAGAAACCACTACAGAGGAGACGACAGCCGATGAAACCAGTACCGACACAACTACCACGACAATTCCGGCAACACATACAGTTGCTGCTGGCGAAAACCTGTATCGGATTGGCCTCAAATATGGTATCTCCTGGGTAGCCATTGCGAATACCAACAATTTAGCCAACCCCAATATTTTGACCGTAGGCCAGGTTTTAAATCTGCCTGGTGGTTCAACGCCCAATCCCGGACCAACGCCATCACCGCAAACCGAAACAACCTACAAGGTGCAGCCTGGCGACAACTTGTTCCGGATTGGCCTGAAATTTGGCATTAGCTGGGTGCAAATTGCTGAAGCCAACGGCCTAGTAAACCCCAACGTGATCACCGTAGGCGACGATCTTAAAATCCCGGTAGATGCACCAGGGCCGGCACCCGCATTTTCCCATGTGGTTAAACCGGGCGAAACACTCTTCCTCATTTCATTGCAGTATGGTGTGTCGTGGCCTTCTATTGCTGAGGCAAATAATTTGGCTTCACCCTACGTAATTTATGTGGGGCAGACGCTGGAGATTCCTGGCAAATAACAGTTTTTTTAGCTACCTACACTATTGAAAAGAAAAAGCACATTCAATCCTGAATGTGCTTTTTTTTTAGGCTTATTGTGTTGGTGACTTAACGCTTTTGTTTCACAGAAAGGGGCGTTACCGTGGCCAATGCCTCTAGCAATTCCTGAATACGCACAGGTTTGCTGATGTAATTATCCATACCTGCCATCAAATATTTTTCCCGATCGCCGATGAGTGCATTGGCCGTCATCGCGACAATAGCAGGCTGCTCTTCTGGGGGCCAGATATCGCGAATTTGCTCTGTAGCCTCCACACCATCCATATAGGGCATTTGCACATCCATTAAAACAACGTCATATGGTTGACGCTGTAAGGATTCTAAGACTTCCAGCCCGTCACCGGCCACATCGGCCCGGTATCCCATACGTTCCAGAATGCGCAGAGCAACTTTTTGGTTGACGAGATTGTCTTCGGCCAGCAAGATGCGTAGCGGATGATTTTTGCCCATGTCGGGATTGATAGTTAATTTTTGAGGAAGCGGTATGTTGGAAACGGCCGTGTCCGACAATACGGCCGTCAACGTTTCAAACAATGATTGTTGTTTTGCTGGCTTAGTCAAATAAGCCGAAAAATGGTTGGCTTCTTTATGCGCATCATGAGCGCCAATAGAACTGAGCATGACCAAAGGCAACGACTGCTTGTCACATAGTTTTCGTATCTCTGCGGCCAGCATCATGCCGTCCATTTCTGGCATTTGCATATCGAGGATGGCTAAATCAAATGAGTCCCCTTTTTCAAGAAGTGCCAACGCTTCTGCCCCAGAGAAAACGGCCGTAGGCACCATACCCCACGAAGCCGCCTGTTTTTGCAAAATCCTGCAGTTTGTCTGGTTATCATCAACAATCAACAGCTGCTTGCCTCTAAGCTGCGGCAGTGATTTTTGCATATAAACACGTCGCTGAGAAGCCACTGGCTGGGTGGCAATGGTAAAGTGGAACGTTGAGCCTTTTTCATATTCACTTTCAACCCAAATATGCCCGCCCATCATTTCTACCAGCTGCTTGCTAATCGCTAACCCCAGACCGGTGCCACCATGTTTACGCGTGGTTGAGGTGTCTACCTGGCTAAAGGATTTAAATAGTCTGTTTAGCCGCTTTGGCAAAATGCCAATGCCTGTATCTTTTACAGAAAAATGAAGGATGGTTTCACCGGTTGAGTCTTCTGGGCATTCCTCTTTGCGGCAAGAAACGGATAAAACCACCTCGCCAATATCCGTAAATTTAATGGCGTTGTTAAGCAAGTTTACCAAAATTTGCCGCACCCTGGTGACGTCACCGAGGATGTCATTAGGGACATCATCCTCAATAATGTAGGCTAGCTCCAGCCCTTTTTCTGCGGCTTTGGTTACCACCACATCCAGAGCTTCTTCCACACAGTCACGCACGCTAAACGGCCGTTGTTCCAACTCCAGTTTGCCCGCCTCAATTTTAGAAAAGTCGAGAATATCGTTGATCAAAGTGAGCAGCACTTCACTGCTGCTGCGAATGGTTTGGGCATACTCTTGCTGCTCCTGCGTCAGCGGTGAATCCAGCATCAGGCTGGTCATGCCCACAACGGCGTTTAGGGGTGTGCGGATTTCATGGCTCATGTTGGCCAAAAATTCAGACTTAAGGCGCGTGGTTTCTAAAGCCTGATCCCGCGCCTGGGCCAGCGCATTTTCAATCTCTTTCTGGGCTGACAAGTCAGTGACCACACAGATGGCACCATTTTTTACAATGTCATCGTTACGGGGAACGGCCGTAATCAGCACACTAATCTGACTCCCATCTGCATGAACAAGTTTAAGCTCGCGCATGCTCTTTTGCACGTCACGTTCCGCCGGGGTTGGTCCCAAGATTTGCTCTTGTGCATCCAGCTTCACAAAATCCATCAGCGAACGGCCGAATAAATCTTGTTCATCATATCCCACCAGATTAGCAAAAGCCGAATTGCAAAAATCAATGGTCCGGCCTGCGCGTAGCACCAACAGTCCTTGCCCCATGTTGTTCATAACCTGGCGCGCAAAATCTTGCTGTTTCTGTAACTTTTGTTCCGTTTGAATCCGCTGCAGCATTTGCCCAATGTGAGTAGCAACTTGCTCAATAAAATCAATATCATCTTGACTGAATTTCTTTGGCTGCACCGTGTCAAATACCAGTAACCCTTGAGATGGCTTGACCGTAGGTACAGGAACAAGCAAGGCAGAATGGTTATCAAACGCCTGCAAAA
This sequence comes from Promineifilaceae bacterium (SeqCode), assembly GCA_050292445.1. Classification (GTDB taxonomy): domain Bacteria; phylum Chloroflexota; class Anaerolineae; order Promineifilales; family Promineifilaceae; genus Leptofilum. Next base: position 23,181 of record JBNKLQ010000001.1, read on the forward strand.
TGTCCCAAACTTGCTCGAATTGAGCAGCTTTTTGCACATTCGGGATGTACTTGACTGATTTTAGTTGCAGCAAGTTATCAATGGGTAAAATGTTAACTAGGGGAACAATCTGGTAATTATCGTCCAGTAGCGCGGGGGCCAGATACTCACCAAGAATATCAGCCAGCATGGCATCTTTGTCCAGCAGTGTAAAGCTAATGCTGGGTAGTTCATAAAAAGTGGCTAATTTCCCACAAATTAATGTTAAAGCCTCATTTAGTTGATCAACACCGGGATTGATAGCCACAATTTGCCGCAGTAATTCTTCTTCTTGCAACTGCTGCCTTAGTTGCAGCTCAATAAGCTTGCGTTCTGTAATATCTTCCTTAATGGCTACAAATCTTGTAATCTGGCCATTATCATCTTTTACCGGGGTAACGGTCATTTGCTCATAATAAAATGACCCATCTTTTCTCTGGTTAATTATTTCTTCACAGTGCCATACTTCACCGGCTAAAATTGTTTGCCATAGCTCTTGGTAAACCAACTTGCTCGTTTGGCCAGAATTCAAGATTCTTGGGTTTTTTCCAAGAGCTTCCTCATACGAATAACCGGTTAGCTTTGTAAACGCGGGATTGACCCAGAGGATATCGCCTTCCTTGTCGGTTACAACAATGGCATTGGCAACCGATTCCAGAGCAGTGGCCTGTAGCCGCATCTGTTCTTCGGCCTGTTTCTGGCTGGTAATGTCTAAAATGGAAACAATTACTTGAGAAAATGTTTCTTCACAACCAGGGGAAACCGACCAGCGGAGGAGTACGTTTAATGTTTCATTCTCCAAGGTATGATGGATTCCCTCGGATTCAAAAGAAGTTTTTCCTGCCCCCATTGTGATTAGTTCTTCTTTAAATAAGGTATCTTCACGGCACATGTCCAAGGTGCCAAGCCCAAAAACTTTCCCCAAATTATTGAGAAGTTCTTTCTTGCTGGCAGCTTTGTATAAGTTTACTGCTGCTTGGTTGACATCTTTAACTCTGACAAAGCTGGTGCAGCGAAAAACATCCTGAGGGTTGGCATTGAAGTAGGCGCGGAAATCAGCTACCTCTTGTTGGCGAAGCTGATCAATAAATTGCTTTACCCTAGAAAAATCCACTTCCCAAAGCGAAACAGGTGATGCCTCAAACAACGCTTGGTATTTATCTTCGCTTTTTGTTGTTTTTGTGTGGGCAACGGCCGTTTCCCCATTCTTGTGGTTTTCAAGTTGGGCCTTCTGCGAACGTTCCTGCAGTGGTTCGGACATCGTTTTTTCTGGCATGGTTGTTTGCTTAGGCTATTCTCGATGGGTAAATGTAACCTATTTGCAACAATAACCATTTTAGCGGCAAGCGTAACAGGAATTCGATTCCACATAAGTACTACTGACTGGAAAAAGTATGCGACTTTATGCCTAATTTTGTCTTATTTGTGACAAAAGAAACGGGAATATTTTCCTGGCGGCAACAAAAAGCACTATGGGGAAACGCCGAATAATTGATGCGTGAAGCGTGATTTTCTCACGTTTCACGCATCAATTTAGTTTTGGCTGAAGTGCTCCCGGCTCTCTTCAGCATCTTGTGCCGCCCACTGCATGGTGTACAGGTTGTAGTAGCGGCCTTTTTGGGCCAACAGTTCTTCGTGGGTGCCTTGTTCAACGATACGGCCGTTATCCAGCACCACAATCTGATCTGCTCCCACAATGGTGCTCAACCGATGGGCAATGACAAAGCTGGTGCGTCCTTCCATCAGTCGGTCCAACGCTTGCTGGATTACCTTTTCCGTGGTGGTATCCACGCTGCTGGTGGCCTCATCCAGGATGAGAATACGCGGATCGGCCAGCAGGGCGCGGGCAAAAGAAATGATCTGCCGCTGCCCCACGCTCAGATTGACGCCGTTTTCGCCGACTTCAGTCTGGTACCCTTCCGGCATTTTGCGAATAAAGTCATCAGCACCAACTGCCGTTGCAGCGGCAATCACTTCTTCCTGGGTAGCATCAAGACGGCCGTAGCGAATGTTGTCTTCAATTGTGCCCGTGAACAAAAACGTATCTTGCAGCACAATGCCCAGCTGGCTGCGCAAGCTCGCCTGCGTCACCTGGCTCACTTCATGCCCGTCAATCTGCAATGAGCCGCCGGTGATGTCAAAAAAACGAGAGATGAGCCGGATGATGGTGCTTTTACCTGCGCCCGTCTCGCCCACCAGAGCAATGCGCTGCCCCGGTTCGGCATTCAGGGTGATGCCTTGCAGAACCGGTACGCCATCCTGGTAGCTAAACTTCACATCCTTAAAGGCGACGTGTCCTTTAACCGGGGGCAAATCAACTGCCCCCGGTGCGTCCAGCAAATCTGGCTTGGTATCAAGCAAATGGAACACGCGCTCGCTGGCGGCCATCGTCGCCTGGAACGTGTTGTACCGTTGCGCCAACTCGCGAATCGGGTCAAAAAAGCGGTTGATGTACAGTACAAAAGCGACCAGCGTTCCGGTGGTGAGGGCGTCGCCCAGTACCAGCCAGCCACCGACGCCTACCACCAACGCGGTGGCCAGCGACCCCATGAAATCGACACCAGGGAAGAAGGTGGCCGTCAGGCGGCTGGCGGCGACGTTGGCATCAAAGAAGGAGTAGTTGAGATCGTCAAAATGCTGGCTGTTTTTCTTCTCGCGGATGAAGCTTTTGGTGACGCGAATGCCGGAAATGGATTCGTTTAAGTAGCCGTTGATGAGCGACAGTCGCTGCCGCGTAGCCCGGTAGGCGCCGCGCACCCGGACGCGCCAATAGTTGGTCAAGGCAGCCATCAGCGGCAGCACAGCAAAGGTCACCAGTGCTAGCCGCCAGTTTAAAATCAGCATAGCGATCATGATGCCCGTCAGCGTAAAGAAGGAGCGGAACAGGCCGGTGATCGACCAGGTAATGAAATCTTGCAGCACGCCCACGTCGCTGATGAGGCGGCTCATCAGGCGGCCTACGCTGTAATTGTTGTGGAAGTTGAGCGACAGCGTGTGCAGATGGCGGAACAATTCACTGCGGTAGTCGGCGACCACTTTGGTGCCGACGTACGCCATGATAGCAATGCGGAAGCGATTGGTGATCCATTCGCCCACGGCGGCAGCAATGAAGATCCCTGTCCACAACCGCAACGTGCTAAACGATCCGGCCCGAATACCGTCATCAATGGCCCGCCCCACGACGGTGGGTTGGGAGACGGCGAGTAGAGAACTGGTAACCATTAGCACAATGGCGACAATGAGCTTGGGCAGATACGGCCGCATATAGCCCAACAAGCGTCGCACGAGACGGCCGTCATACGCCTTGCCCAATAAATCATCGTCATCATCTTCTTTCAGCAAGGCGCGAATCCGCTCTTCACGATCTTGCCGTTCCTGTTCTTCGATGCCTATGCGGGGATCGAACTGTTTTTCTCGGGAACGGCCATTGCGGTTCTCATTTTTCTGTTGTTTTTGTTGATTACTCATGAGGATTTTTCCTCCATTTCCGCTTCTAGAGCCACAAACGCTTCCTGATCCTTCAGCTGTAAATCGTAAATTTCACGATATAAACCACCTTCATCCAGAAGTTCATCATGGGTGCCGCGCTGCACGATACGGCCGTGGTCTAGCACCAAAATCATATCCGCACTCTTTAGCGTCAGCAGCCGCTGGGCAATGACGAATGTCGTGCGACCTTCCATCAGCACCGCCAGCGCTTCCTGGATGAGATGCTCTGTTTCGGTATCGACACTGCTAGTGGAATCGTCCAAAATCAAAATGCTGGGGTCCGTCAGCAAAGCACGAGCAATGGCCACGCGCTGCTTTTGCCCGCCGCTCAGCGTCACGCCTCGTTCGCCCACGCGGGTATCGTATCCCTCCGGCATCTCGGAGATGAAGTCGTGGGCGCGGGCGGCTGTAGCCGCAGTGATAATTTCCTCCATGCTGGCGTTGGGACGGCCGTAAGCAATATTTTCGGCCACCGTCTGGCTAAACAAAAACGGATCTTGCAGCACAATGCCAATTTGTTTCCGCAGCGACTGTACCTGCACACTGCGAATATCCACTCCATCCACCAAAATCTGGCCTGCCGTTGGGTCATAAAAACGAGGAATCAGATTGGTCACTGTCGATTTGCCCGAACCGGTGGGGCCAATCAAGGCAATCGTCTGGCCCGGTTCGGCGTGGAAGGAGATGTCGCTCAAAATTTTCAGGTCTTCCCGATAGCCAAAATCAACCCCGTGGAACGTCACGGAACCATCTACACGATCTAGCCAAGTGGCATTTTCTCGCTCTTCAATTTCGCTGGGCGTGTCGATGATGTCAAAGACGCGCTTGGCGCTGGCTCCGGCCGTAGCTGCCAGATTCACTAAAAAGCCCAGCCGCTGCACCGGCGCACCCAGCATCAGCACGTAAGAGATAAGGGCAAACAGGGTACCGACGGTAATCTCCCCATCTAACGCTACTGGACCGCCAAACCAAAGCAGCAAAAAGATGGAGGTAGCTACCAGGAAGGTGAAAAACGGCCAATTATCGGCCCAGGTGCGGATGAGTCCATAGCGGCGATCAAACCATTCGTCATTTTCCTCATCAAACTTGGCCAGTTCGTGCGGTTCGCGGGCAAACGCCTTCACCACGTTGATGCCCGTCATGCTTTCCTGCATGGTAGATGAGAGCACGCCCATTTGCTCCTGAATGAGCTTAAACATGGGGCGCACGGTGTTGCCAAAGCGAATGGTGGCAAACACCAGCAGCGGAATGGGAATCAGCCCCAGCAAAGAGAGCTGAACTGATTCCAACAGCATGGCGATAATAACGCCGACCAGCAGCAGGATGGTGGAAATCAACCCCATCAAGCCAATGCCCACAAACCGCTCTGTTTCGGTGATGTCGCTGGTGGCCCGACTCATCAGGTCACCGGTAAGGGTGCGATCATGAAAGCTGAAGGGCAGGGCCTGCACGCTGTTGTAAAAATGATTGCGTAAGTCGTAGGAAACGCGATGGGTGAGCCACTCACCAAAGTAGAGCTGGCCAAAACCAGCCGCGCCGCGCACCACCGCGATGCCCAAAATGATGCCGCCAGCCACAAACAGTGCCCGTGGTTCGCCTGCGGTCAGTCCATTGTCAATAGCATCCTTGATAATTTGTGGCACGAATAAATTGAGCAGCGTGGCAAACAGCATAGAGAAATACGCGATAAATAGCTGTTTCCAATACGGTTTTAGGTAGCCAAGCAATCGCCTGTAGACTGCATCTTCCTTCATAAGGCATGTCCTCCAAGATAGTTCGTGAGGAAACGGCCGTTCCCCAAATCTTGTAATTGCTGGAAAACTGTAAGTTTTCCACACCATTAGACAATCGTCTAATAGAACAAATTAGTTTATATCAAACCTGCCGTAGATGTCCACCTTTTGTTTTTAATTGCCCCCTAATTGCCACTGTGTGATTGGCAAAAACCTTTCCGCTTTTACATGGTATGGCAATCACTCTCTAAAGATTAGAGTCCAAAGCAGCAAATTTGGTGAGAAACACAAAATTAAACAACGATTTTGTTTGAAATCACATTATTTTGGCGAAAAATCAAAATTGTTGTTGACAACGCCAAAATTTTTGTGTATATTGCCCACATCGTTTAATTTTTTAGAGAATAATTGACACAAAAGGAAATTTTGTTCATGCGAAAGCTGCTAGAAAAGTGCCCTGCCTGTGCTGGTGAGCTGGTTGTAACGCAACAGACCTGTCGCAGCTGTGGCACGATGGTTGTAGGGGAATTCACCCCCAATATTTTCTCCAAACTCTCCCCAGAAAACCTTCATTTTCTGGAGCTGTTTGTCAAAAATAAGGGCAACGTCAAGGAGATGGAGCGCGAGATTGGTATGTCTTACTGGACCATTCGCAACCGCCTGAACGAAATTGTAGAGGCGCTCGGCTTTGAAAACAAGGATGTGGAACCGGTGGCCTCTGAAGAATCGCTGCGCCATAGTCGCCAGGAAATTCTGGCTCGCGTGGACCGTGGCGAGATTGATGTCAATGAAGCCGCCCAACTGCTGAAGCAGTTAAAGTCAGCGGCCTAACAACAAGCCAAACCTTAAACAGAAAATTGAGTAAACGTTTGCGGCAACGGCCGTCTGGCTGTTGCTGCTCCCTGCCAATGGCCACTTGGTAGGTCAATTTTACAAAATTGACCTACAGTGATAAAGGAGAATCTCATGAAGGAAGAACGAGCCCAGATTTTAGAGATGTTGCAAAAAGGAAAAATCACCGTGGATGAGGCGGATTTGTTGCTGGAAGCTTTGGGAGAAACGGCCGTACCGCACCAATCATCCCCACCGGTCAAAAACATTACGCCGCCCGACCCGCTCAAGCTAGTCAAACCGCTGCATACCAACCCCAAACTCAGCGCTGAACAAATCCTCCAACTCAACCGTGAAGGCGTAGATCCCGACTTCATTCGTGCGGTGCGCCACTTGCCGCACACGGCGCTTTCTGGCGACAACATTGTGCAGATGGCTGTTGAAGGTGTGGCCCCGGAGTTTATTACGGCCGTTGGTCAACTAGAAAACCTGCCCCTGACTGGGGACAACATCGTGCAAATGGGCATAGAAGGGGTTGACCCAGCCTTTTTACAAGCGCTTAGCGGGTTGGAATTATCTCAACTTTCCGGTGACAACATTGTGCAGATGGGCATAGAAGGGGTTGATTCGGACTTTCTCCGTGCAGTTAGCGGATTGAAGTCATCTGAGTTAACGGGCGACAACATCGTGCAAATGGGTATCGAAGGAGTTGATCCTGATTTTATACAAGCGGTTAGCGGATTAAAGGTGTCCGGGTTGACCGGCGACAACATTGTGCAGATGGGTATTGAAGGAGTGGATGAAGCATTCATTCAAAAAATGAAAGAAGCCGATTTTATCCAGGAGCTTGATGGTGATGCCTTTGTCCAAATGGCCATAGAAGGCATAGACGACGAACTGTTAAAAGAAACGATACAACTTTTGTAGGTCAATTTTGCAAAATTGACCCACTTTCAGGAGAACAAAATGAACGACGAACGCAAAATGATTTTAACCATGCTGGCCGAAGGCAAAGTCTCGGCTGATGAAGCTAATTTACTGCTAGAAGCCTTGGCCACTAGCCAAACCAAACCCACCCCGCCAATACCGCCCACACCGCCAAAACTGGTAACACCACCTGCCTTCGTGAACCCGGTGCGCTGGGAAAATGAAGCGCCCCAACGCCACCATCGGCACCCGCACATTACGCCGCAATTTGTGGACGCGATGGCTCAAGTTGGGCTAAAAGATTTGACAGAAGATGAGCTGTGGCAGCTGCAAATTCATCATGTGCATCCTGGTTACATTCGTCGGCTGCGCGATGCCGGGTTGACAGACCTCAGCGTAGATGACATTGTGCAAATGTCTATTCACCATGTGCGGCCAGAACTTGTTCAAGGGATTCGTAGTCTGGGGCTGACGCACCTCACGGTAGATGATGTGGTTCAGCTTGGTACTCACCATGTGCGCACCGATTATCTGCGGCAGGTACAGGAGTTGGGCTTAACCGATCTTACCGTGGACGACATCGTCCAGCTCAGCATCCACCGCGTGCGCCCGGAAATGATTCAGGAAATCCGTGAGCTGGGGCTGGATGATTTGACCGTAGACGACGTTGTGCAGTTGGGCATCCACAACGTACGGCCGAATCTGGTACGAGAAGTGCGCAGCATGGGCCTGACTGACCTTACCATCGACCAGATCGTGCAGCTGGGCATCCACAACATCCGTCCAGACCTCATCCAACAGCTGCAAGCCACCAATCTAGGGCCATTCGATCTGGACACCATCATCAATATGGGCATTCATCACGTCACGGCCGATTACATCAAAACGATGCACAGCTTTGGTCTGCCTGATTTGGATGCCGAGCAATTGGTGAATATGCGGATTCACGGCGTTGATCCGCACTTTGTGGCTGGCATCATGGCGCTGAATCTGCCCGATGTAACGGCCGAAACACTCGTCACCATGCGCATTCACGGCCTGCGGCCCCAACATGCCCAAAAACTGCAAGAGATTTTAGGCAAATCGCTCACAGCCGATGATTTGGTCACCATGAAAATCCATGGCGTTTCCCCCAAATTTGCCACGCGCATGAAGGCAAAGATGGGCGATGCGCTTACGGCGGATGAACTGGTGAACATGATGATTCATGGTGAGCCAGAAGGGGCCTGGTGATCGATAATCAGTGTTCAGTAAGTCAGTGATCAGGGAGTCAGTTTTTACTGATTACCGATTACTGACTCACTGATTACTGTTAAAATTGTTTCGCTATTGTGAAGATTTAGCAGGGGGAAGGTCTTACTGCTTTCGTCCAGGGGGAGACGGCCGTTTTCCAGCAAAAGTAGTCGTTGTGAAGTGAGTAAATGAATGAGGGTGTCCTCAGGCTTGGGCACAGCAGCAACGAGATCGCTGCGTCGGGCCACCAGCGATTTACCTTTGTCGTTTTCTTTTTCTGGCTGAGTAACCCAATTGGCCAGGAGCTGACGGCCATAGCCATCATTCGTAATGAGCAAGATGGGGTCGTGGGGTTGGCAGAGTACGGCCGTTTCCACCCGATCCCCCTTGGCCACGTTCATCAACTGCGTGCCAGAACCGCGCAAACTGCCCACCTGGCTGCGTAATCCTTTGCCGCTGCGCGTGAGCAGCAGCAGCGTTTCATCTCCCTCAGCACCATCCGCAAACACAGGCACGCCCGGCAGCGGTTGGTCAAACATCAACGGCACAGGGGCTTCAATGCTCTCAATCATGACACGGGTGGGATACGGCCGTGCCAACCCCGCCGAAGTCACTAGCAGCAGTTTCTCCTGTTGTTTAATATCGCGCCAGCGAGCCACCGTACACAACACTTCCCGTTTGCCCAATTGGAACACCTGATTCAGCGTTACCTTAGCCACCTGCTGTTCCGCCAACTGGCGCGGCGTCAGCAGCAAAAAGCGATAAGTGGAGGTGAGAATCAGCAGCTGTTCATCCCAATCGGCCGTAATTGCTCGTAGACCATTGCTCGGCAATCCCAATTCAGACAAATTCACAGATTCCGCAGATTTTTTCTCTAAATCTCTGCGCTCTCCGCATTCTCTGCGGTTAAAAATCTTCGGCAAGGGAACGGCCGTAATCGTTTTATCATCCCCCAGCACCACCAGCGCCCGGTCCGACTGGGCTGATTCCGCCTCAACCACGCCTTCCTGCACCTGGATGCGCCGCCGCAGCATGTCGATGTTGGCCGGGCTCACTTTCGGGCGGCTGGTTTCCACTGGTTCTGCCGAGGCTACATCAGCGGGCGTGTATGCCTGGGTCGTTTCTGTGCCATCGTCTAGCCCTTGGGCAAAGATGCCCAACCCGGCCGTGACGCTGCTAAACGTATCTACGCGCCGAACTTTTTCCGGGCCAAACTTGTGCTGCAACATCTCGTCAAACGCTGGCACCTGGCTGGAGCCTCCGGTGCGAATGACGGCGTCAATTTGTTCTGGCTTTAGCCCGGATACTGCCATTGTTTCGTCGATGTGGGCATCAATCGCCTGAATTTCGGCGCGAATGATCGTTTCAAATTCGCTGCGGGTGACAAACTCCTGCACCTTGAAGCCCGGCCCTTCCAGCGTAATCGTTGCCCCGCGCTTATCGGACAACGTGCGCTTGGCCTGCTCCACGATGTCGAACATTTGCAGGCCGTAGTTGCTAGAGACCAGGCTTTCTAGCGCTTCGATCTGGTAGCGGCGCTGGGCAGTTTGGGCGATGTCGCGCAGCATTCTTTTATTTTCGGCCGTTTGCAGTTCCAAAATGGTTTGCCAACTAGAAAATGAATCAAAAATCCAGTTGGGTACGGTAAGCGCCTTGTGCCGTGGGCCAAAGTAGCTACCCTGGCCAAAGTGGCGCGGCAGCTTGGCCCGCACCAGCTTCTGGTCGAACACGTCACCGGCCACGGGAATACCGCCGGTGGCCAACACCCGCTGCTGGGTGCGCTCGCCCAGGCGCATCACCGTCAGATCCAGCGTACCGCCGCCAAAGTCAAAGACGAGCACGTTTTGTGGTGTATCGATGCTGGCTTCGTAGCTGTAGGCGGCGGCAATGGGTTCGCGTTGCAGATAGACGGTTTCGTAGCCCGCCTGGAACGCCGCTTGCAGTAGACGCGCCTCGGCCAGCCGATCTTTGTCTGGGTCGGTGGCAAAGCGGACGGGGCGGCCTAACACCACCTGGCGCAGCGGTTGGCCCAGATGCTGTTCGGCGCGCGTTTTAGTGATGTTGAGGTAGAGGGCGATCAAATTTTCTAGCGAGTAATAATGCTGGCCGATGACGGTGCCGGGGTAGTCGGCATCGCGCAGACTGGTTTTGATGGAGAGCAGCAGCCGCCCTGGCGAGTAGACATCGACGTAGACGTAGACATCGGTGACGTAATGCATGTCGGCTCCGCGAATTTCAATCTCGCCGATCCACACCTTTTTGGTTTTGACGGGACGACCGACGTTTTGCTCGAAGTAGCGGTTGAGGGCGTCGCGGCCAATATAAATTTGCTGCTCGTTGGTGATGTAGAGCGCGGTACGAGCGACGCGTGGGTTATTGTTGGCTGGATCGAGTGGGATAATGTTCACGGAACGGCCGTTATACACCGCCATCCCTGAATTTGTGGTCCCAAAATCCATCCCCACAATCATGGTTCACCTCCTTATGGCTAAACTGTGACTTTACTGACCGAATCAACCAGTCTAAACGTGCCCTGGCGTTTCGTCAAATTTTAGCTGTAGAATTTAATACGAAGGAACGATGGGAGGAAGAAACAAAGAAATTAGCTTCTTTGTTCCTTCATATAAATTTACGGTTGTTAGTGAAGGCGAATTGCCGTATAAACAACACTTATGGTAGAAGATTGGGAAAAACTCAACAGCGAAGAGATTGCCAATTTCCGCATTTTTAAGATGCGACGGGACACACGGCGTTCGCCACGGACAGGGAAGGAACACAGTTTTTTTGTGTTGGAGTCGCCGGATTGGGTGAACGTGGTGCCGCTGACGTCGGACGGCCAGGTGGTGATGATTCACCAGTTTCGCCACGGTACGGCCGAAGTGACACTGGAGATTCCCGGCGGCATGGTAGATGCCCACGAGGACGATCCAGCCGAATCGGTGCGGCGGGAGCTGCTAGAAGAGACGGGCTACGCGGCGGACGAGATCATCCACATTGGCACCGTCGATCCAAATCCGGCATTTTTGAACAACCAGTGCCACACTTACCTGGCGCTGAATGCGCGTTGGCAGCAGCCACCCCAGTTTGATGGGGCGGAAGATATTGCGGTGGAGTTGGTGCCTCTTGAAGACGTGCCGGGGTTGATTGGGAACGGCCGTATCACCCATGCCCTCGTCGTGGCGGCGTTCTACCATTACGAAAATTATAAAAAGCAAAGTGAAAAGTAGGGACAAATGGCCAAGCAAAGCAAAAAACAACTAAGCGAAGACATCCACCTTCTGGGTGATATTTTAGGACAGGTCATTCGCCGCCAGGCCGGGGTGGAAATGTTTGAGCTAGAAGAGGGTGTGCGGGCATTGTCCAAGGCACGGCGCATGGATGCCAATCCAGAAATTGACACCCGCCTGGAACAAATTGTCAATGGGCTGAGCGTAGAAAAGGCAGAGCTGCTCTCGCGGGCGTTCGCCAACTATTTTGAGCTGGTCAATCTGGCCGAGGAGCAAAATCGGGTGCGCGTTTTGCGCGACCGAGAGCGCAAGGCCCACCCCCAACCGCTCAAGGAGTCGATTACGGCGGCAATAGCCCAGCTGCGCCAGATGGGCGTGGATGAGTATGAAATGGGCAAGCTGCTAGACAAACTGCATGTGGAGTTGGTCTTCACCGCCCATCCCACCCAGGCCAAGCGCCGGACGGTGCTTTCTAAGCTGCGGCGCATTTCCACCGCGCTGACGGATCTGCATGTACGCGATTTGTTGCCCACAGAACGTGACAGCTTGATGACCAGTATCATGGCTGAAGTCACTTCCCTCTGGCTAACGAACCGGACACGAACGGCCGTTATCACCGTCACTGACGAAGTAAAAACCGGCCTCTACTACATGGATACGACCATCTGGGACACCATTCCCGATGTGTATGCCAGCATGGCCAAGGCGATTGCTGATTATTATCCCACACTCACGCCGCCCAAAGGCTTCCTCACCTTTGGTTCCTGGATTGGCGGGGACCGGGATGGCAACCCCAACGTGACGGCTGACGTGACAGCCGAAACGCTGCGGCTGCATCGCGGGCTGGCCATGGTGCAGCACCGGGAATCGGCCACCCAGCTCAACCGTTCCCTGACGGTTTCTGACTCGCTGACGCCCATTCAGCAGGAGTTTTTGGATGCACTGGCTGAAGTGAGGCATAAGTCTGAGCACCTTGCCTTTTTACAGAATCGCTATCCTAACGAGCCGTATCGCCTATGGGCGGCGGCATTGGCCGAAGATCTGGCCACGGCCGCTGCTGGTGATATGGTGGCCCGGCTCAAGGGGGAAGCCAATCCGCCGCTGCGCATGAAAAGTATGCGCGATCTGCTGGAGCCGCTTAAGCTGATGAACAAGACGCTGCATGAAAGCCACCTGGGCGATCTGGCGGCGGACCAGTTGGCGCGGATGCGGCGGCAGGCACAGGTGTTTGGTTTGCATGTGGCCCGGTTGGACATCCGCCAATATAGTGATTTTAATACGGCCGTTCTTGCCGAACTCCTGCGCAAACTCAAATTGCACGACAGCTTTGACGCGCTTGAACCGGCTGAACGCGCTCAAATCTTATCCAACCTGCTGGCTTCCCCTAACCCAGATTTGAGCCAACTGACCGATTTATCGCTAGAGGCGGATGAGACATTGACGCTGTTCCAGATTTTGTACCGCGCTTTTGACTTTTACGGCCGTGAACTACTTGGCCCCTACATTGTCAGTATGACGCACGGCCCGGAAGATATTTTAGCCCCACTGCTGCTGGCCAAATGGCACGGCCTTTGCCTGGACCTGAACCGGGAAGATGAGGGCATGACCTTTGTGCCCCTGTTTGAAACCCGCGAGGATTTACGCAACGCGCCCGGGGTGATGGCTGATCTATTTAACCATCCTGCTTATGCGCCGCATCTGGAACGGGTCAATCGGAACCAGACGATCATGATTGGCTATTCAGACAGCAACAAGGATGCAGGCTACATGGCGGCCAACTGGGAGCTGTACCAGGCACAGGAGGTGTTGGCGGAGGCGTGTGCCAAACACAACGTCAGCATTATGCTGTTTCACGGGCGGGGTGGCACGATTGCGCGTGGCGGTGGCCCGGCGAATCGGGCGATTTTGGCGCAACCCCCTGGCTCGGTCAACGGCCGTATCCGCATTACAGAACAAGGCGAAGTGATCGACGAGCGGTATGGGCATCCCGCTGTGGCTCGACGGCACCTGGAGCAGGTGGTCAACGCCACGCTGATGGCCAGTGTTGATCCCCGGCACGGCGGCACCACCCGTCCCCAGGATGATTGGCGGGCGGCGATGGATGAATTAGCGGCCGTTTCCTACAAAACCTACCGCCAGCTCATCTACGAAACACCAGAACTGCTGGAATATTGGGGCGCAGCCACACCCATCACGGAAATTAGCCAGATGCGTATCGGTAGTCGGCCGTCGCGCCGCACGGCCAAAGCGACGTTTGCCAGCCTACGGGCCATCCCTTGGGGCTTTAGCTGGATGCAAAGCCGCCATGTTTTGCCCGGCTGGTATGGCGTGGGCGAGGCGCTGGAAGCGTATGGCAATCAGTCTCCCGAACACCTGCGCCGCCTGCAAGAAATGTATAAAAAATGGCCTTTCTTTCGGGTCGTGATCGACAATGCGCAGGTGTCATTGGCCAAAGCCGATATGGGCATTGCCCGACTGTATGCCAATTTGGTAGAAGATGAAGCGATACGAACAAAGATTTTTGGTGAGATTGAGAGTTCGTTTACCCGCACGGTCAACTGGATTTTGCGGGTAACGGGTCAGCGGGAACTGTTGGACAACGATCCGGTGTTGCAGCGCTCGGTGCGACAGCGCAATCCTTACGTCGATCCGCTGAATTTTGTGCAGGTGGCCCTGCTGCGTCGGCTGCGCTTCTTGCCGGAAAAGGACAGCCCCAAAGCACAGCAGATTCTGCACGCCATCTTTTTAACCATTAACGGTATTGCTTCTGGGCTAAAAAATACGGGGTAGTTTCTTGCCAAGGGCCAGGCACTTCTGACGCTGGCTAGCCTATCCCAACTAAAATCAATCCAACGGAGACGATGCCAATGCCCAACAGTTTGGGCAAATAGCGGGGTTCTTGCTGTAGCGTTAGCCCCAGAACTGCGCCGATGGGAATGCTTAGCTGGCGAAAAGCGGCCACGTAGCTCACATCGCTCACGTAAGCCATGGCCGCCAACACCAACCCGTAGGTGCTCATGATGGCCACCCCGGTCAGGGCGGTGGCAAGAACCAGGGAGCGATTTTTCAGAATTGGTCGTAGCTGACGACGTTCTGTTGGATACAGCAGTGTCCCCAGGCCAAGCATAACGGCCGTACTGCCAGTTTGTAACGGAATAAAGAGCAGAGTAATTTCACTGTTGGTCAAGGGAAGGGCGGCGATGCCTCGCAGCTGCCGCAGGGCCTGATCGTCTAGCATGGTGTACCCAGTGGTCCCTACAGCGGCCAGCAGCGCCATTAGATAAACCACATCTACATATTCTCGCAGGCGAATCTTTTTAAAGTGAGGCAAGGGTAGAATGATGCAGCCAGAGGCAATTAACCCCATGCCGATGAGGCTGATCTGGCTAATTGCACTGCCGTTGCCTAGCAGGAAGCTGATTCCGGCAACCAGGAGAACCGGTATTGCCCTGACGAGTGGGTAAGCAAATGAGATATCGCCGTGGCGGTATGCTCCGGACAGACCGATGAAGTAGATCATTTGGGATAGGCCGGTGCCAATGACCAACACCCAGACGGAGGTGGGTATCAGGGGGATTATGCGGTAGTGGGAAATGAGAACGGGGGAGATGAGTAGCCAGGCGGAAACGGCCGTCACAAAAAAGTAAGCCAGCGAGGGGTTTTGCCGCTTACTGACAAAGTTCCAACCCGCGTGCATAAACGCGGAGGCAATGATCAATGCCGCTGCAATGATGCTCATAAAGCGGCTTATTCTTCTGGTGCTGTGGATTGGATAAATTGATTGATGTCAGGATCGGCCAAGCTGTATGATGTAATGCTTGGATCGTCGGCGTTTAAGTCAGAGAGATCGCGCTGTAATTGTTGTATGTCTGTTTGCCCATTGGCCGTCGTTACGAGGAAAACAGAGCCATCTGCCAGGTCGTAATTTTGGTTGTTGATGCTGAATTGGGCCGTACGGCCGTCTTTTGTCTCGATTTGCCAGAAAAAATCATACCCGCTTGCAGATAGGGCCTGGCACTGTACCAAATGGGTGTCATCGTCGGTTGCCCCGCTGCTGTCGCAAGTGCCACTGCCAATGGCATCATGCCAAATCATAATATCCAAACCTTCCTGCCAGTGGAAGAACTCATAACCAGCATATTCGTAGACACCCCCAGCCATGTCTGGTGCAGGCGGCGTTGTGGAACGGAAACAAGCGGCCGTTGCCATGCTAAGAAAGCCTATCAGAAACACAAACAAAGAAAAACGAATGTGATGCATAAATATCCTTAATATCATCGAATTTAGGTATTTGGATTTTTTGTTGGGGTGAAGGTAGGCAGCGGTGTTTCGGTGAACCGCGATATGGGTGTGTTTGTTGGCGCAGGTGTATTGGTGGGGTTTGGTGTTGCAGTTGGCAGCGGCGTGTTTGTGACGGGAGGAGTAGTTGGCGGTACTGGTGTGTTTGTGTTAGTGGGTCTGGTTGTGCTTGTAAGTGTGGGTATGGGTGTGTTACGCGTAGGCACGATGGTAGGCACAGGCGTATTGCCTGGTGGTTGGCTGGTCGCGCCGGGCTGCGGCGTGATGGTGGGCAGCGGCGTCACCGATGGCGACGGGGTGGGGAACGGCGTGCTGGATGGCGTGAGGCTTGGCGTTGGCGTGGCGGTTTGGGCGTTGGCTGTTTCAGTGGCGGCAATGACCGTTTGTATAATAGGCAGCAGGGTTTGCGTGGGCATCGGTGTGGGGGTGGGGCAGGCCACCAGTGTAGGAGCTAGATCGCAGTAAAGCGTCACGCGGGCAGAGCTTCGGGTGGTCATGTTGGTTCCGGCCACCACACCATAACGGCCGGTAGGCAACAGCAGTTGGCTGTTGCGATTGTTGCGCAGGCGGCAGCTGCCCGTGAAGCAATCTAATTCCAAAACGGCCGTTTCCGCATCATAAATGACGCCCGCCACATTGTTGTCCGTGGGCAGCAGCACCATCGCCTCTGAGGGAACATCCAGTTCAAAGTTGTGTGAATCAGCATTTTTGTAATGGATGAGCATACGGCCGTACGTCAACGAAACCTGCGTCGCGTCGGGTTCATCTTCAGCCTGATTGACCCCGTTCAGCATCAGTTCAGCCTCGGAAGCCAGGTACAGTTCTGCACCGTCAGACAGCACCACGCCCATGCGGTCAGCGCCGGATTGAATGGCCGCATCTGGCCCGATGCGCACCAGATCGCCTGCCCGGGCGGCTTGCCATTCAGTGGCTCCGCTGGGGCGGAATAACGCACCTTCTCCAGCCGCAAAAATAACGGCAAAGCCAGGCTCCGGCACGTTGGCCGGAGCAATGAGCGGCGCAATGTCTGTAGACACAATTTGAGCAGAACTGTTAACGGCCGTTGCCGTCAGGCCATTAATAATTTGGGCAATCTGGGTGGCCGTGCCTGGTGGGAAGAAAACCCCATCTGGCTGGGAGCGACCAGGGATGAGCAGCAGCAAAATAATAAGAGAAACGGTGGAAAAAGCGGCGGCGGCCATCTGAAACGGCCGTTTCCGATGCAGCGGGACGTGTAGCACCGTGCCTGGTGCTTGCAGCACCACGGCCGTCACATTGTCTGGCACATTGCGATCCAGCGCATCCTGCACCAAAATTTTGGCCGCTTCCGTTGGCGAGTTCTCCGAGATAACCCGGCGTAGACGACGATACCTCCGCCGCCGACCGTTGGGGGTAATAAGCCCGTCTGAGCAGAGCAGCAAACGGTCGTTGGCTTGCAGCAGCAGCCCCTGATTTTGTCGGGCGGCCGTTTCATTTTCATTACGGCTCAAGTATAAACCGAGATCGATATGCAGCTCTGGCTCCAGCCCCATCGCGCTGCTGTGGTGGCTGTGGCTGCCGTTCGCGTGTCTCTTGCCGTTGTTAATGGTTGGTGCCTGAGGTTGGTTCCGGGTAAGCCGGTGTAGGCGATGCCGACGCAGTAGATAAATACGGCCGTTGCCCACATGGGCCATGTACAGACGGTCTTCGTGAATGGCTACCAGGGCCACCATTGATTGCATCACCAGCGGCTCACGGTTCTGCTGCGACACGGAAAAGAGGGTGCGGTTGGTTTTTTGCAGGGCGCGTTGCAGCATGTCGGGGATTTCGTCGGGAACGGCCGTGTCTGCTTGCTCGATCTGGCTAAATAGTTCCGAGATGGCCAATTCGGCGGCCAGATGGCCATGCTGCTGGCTGCTGCCGCCGTCAGAAACGATAGCTACCAGCAGATGCAGACCGCCTCCTGTTTGAACCGCACCGACACGCAGCCGATCTTCCAAAGTGCCACGCGTGCGCGACCGGCCAATATCTTGTTTGGTGCCGCAGCCAGCCAGCCACGCTTGCAGCCAGTGGGGCAGTGGCTCTTTGCTGTCCTCCTCGCTCACATCGGCAAAACCACTGGTTACAGAGCTGCCGCTTTCTGATTCTGGCTGGATGATGATGGGAGGCGCATTAGGGAACTCTACCGGTGGCAGCGTTTCCATTTGCGCCGCTTCCACAAAGGGAGTGGTTAAATCTGAAGCGGTAGCAAACCGATCCTCACGGCTTTTGGCCATTGCTCGCGCAATGATCTGACTGATCGATTGGGGCAAACTTGGGTTTAGCGTAGCAACATCTGGTACCGGGTCAGACAAATGCATGAGGGCCACAGGCAAACGGCCGTCTGCCGTAAACGGCAGCTTCCCTGCCAGCATTTCAAACAGAATGACCCCCAGCGCGTAAATATCAGTACGGCCGTCCAAGTGCGCCTGTGCCCTAATTTGCTCTGGACTCATGTAGGCAGGCGTGCCCACCATGCCATCATTACGCGTCAGCGTGGTAAACGTGCCTTCGGCAAACTTGGCCAGGCCAAAATCAGCCAAGTACGCTTTTTGGCTGCTGTCAAACAAAATATTCGATGGTTTTAAATCGCGGTGAATAATATTGTGCGAATGGGTTGTGTCTAGCGCCGGGGCGATCTGGTTCAAGATGGTGGCCACTTCACCCAGGGTAAGCGGCGCATGTTTAAGTCGCTCACGCAGCGATCCGCCCTCCATGTAGCGCATCACCAGGTATGGCTGTTCATCTTCTTCACCAAAGTCGTACACGGGCACGATGGCAGGATGGTTGAGCGAAGCTACCATGCGGCTTTCGCGCTTAAAACGAGAGCGTAAATTGTCGTCGTAGCTGCGATCCTTCAACAAAACCTTGATGGCTACCTGGCGTTCTATGTATGGGTCGAAGGCAAGGTAAACTACCGCCATGCCACCTCGGCCTAGCAAAGACTCAATCTGGTATCGACCTATCTGAGTAGGTAACTCTTCAGGGTTTGATGAATTCATGCAAATGATAAATGGTGAAAGCGAAACCTATTGCACTACCAAATTTTATTCGTTCTCACTTTAGTAATTAGCAAAAACTTGTTGCCGATTACACGATATGGATTTTAGGCACACGGACAAGAAGCGTTACAGAAGCAAACAATGGAGACATTGTAACAAAAAATAAAAAAGGATGGGCGCAGCTTATTGTACTATTAAGAAAATCCATTACACTTTAATGTGCCGGTATATTATAAATCATTACACCCAAGGCTAACCCTGCGGACAGCAAGAGTAGACAAAATAGATGTGCCAAACCGTGTGTCATATTATCGGCATCACAGGTTGATAAAGCAAAGCGTAGAAAACGCCAAAAGAACAGCACACCTGTTACAACAATGATGGCCCATAAAGTTAACAAGGGGCTAATAGTAGACAGCATTATCCACCTCCAGTTTTGCAAGAACTCAGACAAAAACGGCCGTTTGCCATAACGACATACCCAAAGCATACTGAGTTTGGCGCTTTAAAAACTGCCATTTGGCCGACATATTGCTGACAGGTGAATAACAGGTGAAATTTGCCGAAGGATGTCCCATGTCCTATATCGTTGTTACGGTCGATTTGTTAGGATGGCTATCTAGTTGACAAAAGTTAAAGATAAGTACTAATGGCAAAAATAGGCCGATACGAAATCATTGAGGAGTTAGGCAATGGCGAAATGGCGTCTGTCTACCTGGCGCGCGATCCGTTTATCAAGCGGCATATCGCCATTAAAATTTTGGCCTACGAGCTCACCCAAGACCCGCTTTTCCTCGACTTCTTTTACCAGGAAGCAGAAGCCATTGCTTCTTTGGAACACCCCACCATCGTCCCTATTTATGATTTTGGCTTACATGGGGTTCAGCCTTACATTGTCATGCGCCATATGCCCAATGGCTCGCTGAAAAACAGGCTCAAGCGGCGTGGTTTGACGCGACAAGAGCTGTGCGACCTGATGGGACGTATTGCCGAAGGATTGGATGCTGCTCATCAGGTGGGCATTGTCCATCGTGATGTGAAGCCCTCGAATATCTTATTTAATCAAGCGTACGAAGCGTTTTTGACGGATTTTGGATTGGCCAAATTTACGCAGCGAAAATCGGGCATTACGGGGACGTTGTTGGTAGGTACACCAGAATATATGAGCCCTGAGCAGGCCCAGCGTTTGCGGGTAGACGGCCGTTCCGACATCTACTCCCTGGGTGTCATTCTCTACCTCATTTTGACAGGCAAGCACCCTTTTTGGGCCGCTACTCCTTCCCGTACCGCTTCAGCCCACATTCATGCACCTGTGCCCAGCGTGCGCAGCGTTATTACCGAGCTGCCCGCCATGTGGGACGAGATTATTGGCCAGGCGTTGGCCAAATCCTCCGAGGATCGCTATCAATCAGCCGAGGCGCTGGCCCGGGATGTAGCCCTGGCCACCCGTGGCCAATGGCATTTGCGTACGGCTCAACCGTAAGTGATCGGTGTTCAGTATTCGGTAATCAGTAATCAGTGTTCAGATTGATATACTGATTACTGACCTACTGATCACTGTTTACTGATTGACAATAACCGGCAGGAAGAGCGTTTGATCTAGCGCGTTATCTTGAATGGTTACATCCCCCAGCCACACTTCTGCCCCGGCCGATGAGGTGTCATCCCCTAAAAATAACTGGTTGGGCTGCTCATAAGGGTCTGGTAAGGAAAAGGGAGGCGTCCAATCGGTGTATTGGCGCAGGTTGCCGTTGAGCAGGAGCATGTCATTGGCGGCCAGTAGATAGCTGTCGTTGAAAATGGTGAGCTTGTAGATGGTAAGCGCGGCGGTCGTGTCGTAGGGAACGCCTTCTGCGTGGGTGAACAATTGCGTGCCGTTGCCTTCCTGTACCCAAATCTCATCTTGCCAAAAGGCCATTTCTATTCCATGTAAATCTTCGCTGAGCAAAATGATGCTAAATCCAGCGCGATCATTGTTACTGTCATGGTTTTCGGAGATGACGCGCAAATCAAAGGTGAGCTGGAAGCCAGTGGCGCGGCTAAGCGTGGGCACGACCGTTTGGCTGACGGTATAGCCTGCATAATCATCTAGCTGGCTGGTACTACTCAACACCGTCACAGATGTGCTGTAAGTTTCGCTGGCCAATGTGAGGAAGGGGGGCTGTAAGCTGAGCGCCTGCCAGCTAAAATTTTGCTCGCTGGGCAGCGTGCCGAGACTGCTGTCATAAAGTATGGTGGTGGCTTGAGGGGCTGAGAAGGCGGTTTGCAAGGGGTGGAGCAAGTTGCTAAGGCTGAACAAGGAGGTGAGTAAAACGGCCGTTACCACAAAAACTCGTTTGGGCTGCATAAATTTCCCTTTTTAGGCGTTGAACTGTTGGATGGCGTTGGTCATGACGGCCGTATCCGGCTTCTGTCCCGTCCACAAAGCAAACGCCTTGGCTCCTTGCTGTACCAGCATTCCCAATCCGTTAATTGCCCAACAACCCGCTGCCTGGGCCTGCTGCATCAGCCGGGTGTGGGGCGGATTGTAAACCAGATCGTATACGATGGCTTCGGCAGGGAAAGGCAAGTTAGTCGGCCAGATCGAGGTCATATCGTTGGGGGTCATGCCCAGCGGCGTGCTGTTGATGATGAGCGGTGCGGACAAAGTGGCAGAAACTTTTTCTAAATCGCTCAGTGGTTGGCTAATGAGCTGCGCTTGGGGAAGATACGGCCGTAAATCCGCAATCAACTCCGCTGCCTGGTCACCCCGTCGAGCTAAAATGTGAACCCGTGCCTCTGACTTGGCTAGTCCATAAGCCACCGCTCGGGCTGAGCCACCAGCACCTAACAGCAAACAATCTCGTCCGGTCACAGAAACGCCCTGTGCTTGCAAGTCGGCTAAAAAGCCAGACCAATCGGTGTTGTGCCCAGTAAGACGGCCGTTTTCGCCCACCACAATTGTATTCACCGCGCCAATCGCCTGTGCCCCCGGTTCTAATTCGTCTAGCAAGGGCATGACGGCTTGCTTGTGGGGGACCGTCACGTTTACCCCACGAAAACCGAGGGCAGATAGGCTGGAAACGGCCGTTGCCACATTTTCTGGTGCAACAGGCAGCGGTACGTAGGCCCAATTCAACCCTAAAGCTTCTGCCGCTGCGTTGTGCATTGCTGGGCTAAAACTGTGGGAAACGGGCCAGCCAATGAGGCCGATAAGTTGGGTCTTGCCGTTGATTGGGATCATTTTCCAGTGTTCAGTAGGTCAGTAATCAGTAGGTCAGTAATCAGTAGGTCAGTCGGTGCGGTCGGATTACTGAATACTGTTTCACTGAATACTGATTACTGATCAATCCATTCCATATTTGCGCCGAGGGATTGCATCATTTCTACAAAGCCGGGGAAGCTGTCGGCGATGCAGCTTGCGTCATGGACCAGGGTCAGGCCGTGAGTGATTAGTCCGGCCACAGCCAGCGACATGCCTAGCCGGTGATCGTCATGGCTGTTTACCTCGCCGCCAAACAGCCGCATTGGCCCCGCTACCGAGAAACCGTCGGGACTTTCCATCATTTCCACGCCCAGCTTGCGTAGCTCGCCTGCCAAAACCGAGATGCGGTCCACTTCCTTCACGCGTAGTTCGGCAGCATCACTCACCTGGCTAACGCCTGCGGCCTGCGTGGTGGCCACGGCCCAGACGGGCAGCTCGTCGATGCCGCGCACCACGGTGTGGCCATTAACATTTGTGCTGTGCAGCTCGCTAAAAGAGACGGTGAGGTCGCCCAGCCGCTCGCCGCCGCTGAGATGTTCATTGTGTACGGTGAGTTCGGCCCCCATCGCTTGCAGCATATCCAGAATGCCGGTGCGGGTCTCGTTAAGGCCCACGCCCGCGATGGTGATTTGGGAATGGGGCACGATGGCGGCAGCGACCAGAGGGAAAGCGGCAGAGGAGGGATCGGCAGGAACGGTGAGGTCTAACGGCCGTAACCGCCAACCACCCTCCGGCGCAGCGGGCAAAATCACCCAATCCCCTTCAGTCTGTACCGGCACGCCCATCGCTTGCAGCATCCGCTCCGTGTGGTCACGGGCTGGGCCAGGCTGGTAGACGCGGGTTTTGCCAGTGGCGTACAACCCGGCCAGCAGGATGGCGCTTTTCACCTGGGCGCTGGCTACGTTCATACGGTATTCAAAGCCATGTAGCTGGCTGGGGGAGATGGCGAGGGGGCAACGGCCGTTTTCGGCCACAATATTCGCCCCCATTTCGCTCAGGGGGGCGGTGATGCGGCGCATGGGTCGTTTGCGCAGCTGTTCGCTGCCGTCTAGCACGCTGGGGAAACTTTGCCCGGCCAATAGTCCAGCCAGCAGGCGCATGCCTGTTCCGGCGTTGCGGCAGTCCAATGGCTGCGTGGGCACTTGCCAACCATGCAGCCCACGCCCCTCAATGGTTAAATCCCAGGCAATGTCCGAGCGTTTGTCAATTTGCACAGAAACACCGAGGTCCTGGATGATTTGCAACGTGGCCAGTGTATCCCCCGCAGGCAGCCAGCGGCGAACGTGGCTGGTGCCTTCAGCCAGCGAGGCCAGCATTACCGCCCGGTGGCTAATTGACTTGTCGCCAGGAACCGAGATAATGCCTTGCAGCGGCGTTTTTTGGGGGCGAACCAGTAGTTGTTCACTCATCGTTTGAAGCGGGCCATGCCCTGGGCTATTTTTTGCGTCTTCTTATCGCTGCGGTCGGCATCCAGGCGGGCTACGGGCGGACGGCCCTGGTTTTTGGCTTCCAACAGGGCGTGATGCACCAGTAGATGGCTATGCCGCCGCATAAATTCTGTGTGGCTGGCGTCGGGGTTTTCTGCCAAATAGGCTTCTTTGGCCGCTTCCATCTTCTCTTTGATGTCTGTGATTTCGGCGCTGGGCAGGTAAGCGGATGTAGTGCTAAATTCCAGGCGGTCGGCCACAGGCACCAGGCGAGTAAGAATCAATTCGCCTACTTCCACATTACCGCGTCCACCAGCTTCATACACCGCAAATGTTTCATCTGTGAAGGTGTCGCGCAGCTGCAATTTCTGCCCTTCATAAGCCATCAGTTCATAAAGCGCTCCCGCACCGGCGTTTAACCAATCGGCCGCAATTTTTTGCTGATGCACAGATAAATCTGCCATCTGCTCTTCGGCATACAGCTGGATCAACCGTTGACCATTGGCTGGCGTGTAATCAAATACAAACCAGTCGAAGAAGCGTAATGCTTCTGGCTGGCTCATTTGCTCTGCATTGGATGCGTCGTAATACTCATTCCAGTAGAGGGGCAGGGCGTTGGCGAAATCTTCAGCGAACCGTTCGTCGCGGGCAAATTTGAGCAGATCGCGCCGAATAAAGCCAGCGGCACGCTGAATGTGGCTGCGCTCCTTTTCGGCTGCCTGGTCTTCTTTCATGTGGCATTTTTTGTACTTTAGGCCGCTGCCACAGTAACAGGGATCGTTTCTTCCGGGTTTGCTCATAATTCACCTTCCAACTGTGCCAAAATAGGCAGCAGTTCTTCTAATTTGGAGATTGTAAAATTCGGCCGTACGCCGTCAAGTTGCCGCTCAAGATGGGGTGGCGACATCAGTACGCTGGTTATGCCCGCGTCGTTGGCCCCGGCAATATCGTTGGCTGGACGGTCGCCGACAAAGACGGATTCTTCTGGCTGCACGTCCAATAACTCTAAAGCATGCCAATAAATAAAGGGATGTGGCTTCATAAAACCCACATCACCAGAGGTAAGTCGCACGTCTAGATAGTCTAGAATGCCATAAGCGCGCAATTCTACATCACGCATCCACATGGGCTGTATGGCATTGGTAATAAGGCCAATTTTGTAGCCACTGTTTTTGAGCTGTTCCAGTACGGGGAGGGTGTCATCGAAGGGGGCGACGCCGGGCACGGTGTGCCAATTATAGGCGCGCAGGACAGCATCAATATCGAGCTGGGCTTCGTCCAGTCCGCAAGCGAGCAGAAAATCTTGCATGACCTGGGCAAAAGAGATCATGGTCCACTCTTTTTTGGCTTCTGTCCAGGCCTGAATTAAAGTTCTGCGGAAGAGGTTCCAAAACTCATCAAAAGGGGGCAAGGTATATTCTGCGGCAGCGAGGTAACGGTAGACGTTTTGCATATGTTCCGTTTCAACGGCCGTCATATCCCCTTCCAGCCCTGACCAATCGATCAAGGTGTCGTCCATATCAAACAGAACGGCTTTGATGCGCTGGTTTTCTCGGTCACTCATAACGTCTCGATTGTTGTCCTAACGTTTTAGATTTTCAGGTCCGCTGCTTTTGATTTCTTTTCGTTACGTGCTTTCAAATATTCTACAAGCATGGGCAGAACGGATACTAAAATGATGCCGATAATGACAAACTCAAAATTGGCTTTGACGAAGGGAATGTTGCCAAAGAAGTTGCCCATAAATAGGAAAAGCGATACCCACAAAAAGCCACCAACGATATTGTAGGAAATGAAACGGCCGTATTCCATCGTACCTACACCAGCTACAAACGGGGCAAACGTGCGCACAATGGGCACAAAGCGCGCCAGTACGATTGTTTTCCCGCCATGCTTGGCATAAAACGCCTCCGTTTTTTCCAGGTACTCTTTTTTCAACACCTTCTTCAACCAGCGATTTTGGGTGTCAAAAATTGCCAGGCCCAACTTGTTCCCAATCCAGTAATTGACAGTATCGCCTAAAACGGCCGCTACAAACAAAAGCCCCCATAAAAGAAAGATATTTAGAGAACCCAATGCGGCAAATGTCCCAGCCGCAAATAAGAGCGAATCGCCCGGCAAAAACGGCGTGATAACTAATCCTGTCTCAATAAAAATAACCACAAACAGCAAGCCATAAGTCCAGGTGCCATAAGTCGTGATGGCAACGTTCAAATACTCATCTAAGTGAAGAAACAAATCAACAATGCTTTTTAGAAAATCCATGATTTACCTTACAAAAACTTATTAATCGCTAGCTTCCAAACGGGCAGCCAAGCGATCCACGAGGAGAATAACACTGATGCCCACGAGTGCCAAGACGAGGGCAATGCCAAACTCAGTGATGGCGGCGCTGCTATTGAAGCTGGGCAAGATATTGGCTTGCTCAATGACCAGTTTGTGCCCATCGCTGTTGAGAATAAATTGTCCGACATCATCACGCAGCCAGTCCAAATCCAATTTCCAGGGCCAAATTTTGCGCAGGCTGCCTACCATCAAACCAATGAGCAGGGCAACGGTGAGATCGTGGTATCGGTTGAAGAGCCAACCAAGGACCTGAGCAAAGGTGATGAGTCCAATAACAGCTCCAATTGCTACAAAGATGAGGGGAACGGCCGCAGCCAAATCGCCGCCGCGCAAATCGTTTACTGAGCCTAAAACATATTGGTATTTACCGAGCAAAACAAGCAGAAACGCACCCGAAATACCGGGCAGGATGAGGGCGCAGCTGGCCACAGCACCGCTGAGAATTAGGAACCACCAGGCGTTGGGCGTGTGTACGGGAACCAGGCCAACCAGCAAATAAGCGACGACTGCTCCTGCCAGCAGCACCGCAAAAAGAGGCGGCTGCCACTGCTTAATCCGTTTGCTGACAACAAAGACGGAGGCCAGCACCAGGCCGAAGAAGAAGCTCCATAAAAAGACAGGTTGATTTACCAGCAAGTTTTCCAGAGCGTGTGAAAGGGTGATGATGGCAATAAAGATGCCCACCGCCACAGAAAGCAGAAATTCCCAATTGAGAATTTGAAAAGTGTCTTTGAGGCGAAATTTAAGTGCAGCTTGCAGGAAGTGGGGTTGGCCAATGGTGCGAATCGAGTCAATGAGTTCTTCGTAGATACCCAGGATGAAGGCCATTGTGCCACCAGAAACGCCAGGAACGATGTCTGAGGCGCCCATGCAGATGCCACGGGCGACGATGCCGAGATAGTCAGGAATCGTGCGTTGTTTTTTGGTGGATACGGCCGTTTCTTCCAGTGTTGTTTTTTGCATAATTGGTCTCTTTGAGTTGTGAATTTCGGTCAAACAAACGCAGAATTATAACACAGCTCCACGAGACATCGAGAGGCACTTATGAAATTAGCCAAGATGATACAGTCTTCTTAGAAAAGAGGAGAGCTCCGGGGGAGGGGGTCCCGGAGCTCTTAAATAAAAGGAGAAAAAGTTGTGTGTCCTTGCGTGCTTTTTATTATACGGATGGCAACTATCTCGTAAATGGGACAATGGCACTATATTTATTTGCGGAACAGCTCACGCACAATAATTTCCCGCTGAATTTGGCTGGTACCTTCGTAAATTTGGTAAATCTTGGCGTCGCGCATCAGTTTTTCCACGGGATATTCTGACATGTAGCCGTAGCCACCAAAGACCT
>JBNKLQ010000002.1:0-49229 GCA_050292445.1 Promineifilaceae bacterium (SeqCode)
CTTGAGCTTTTTGTTCTCCTGAAAGTAAATCACAGGTTGCGCTCAGGTTTTTAAACAACTTTTCGTGATTTACTTAACACAATGACCTTGACAAAGAAGTTGGTTTATCCTAATATTGGTACGTACCGGTTAGTATATATCAGCCGGTTTAGAAGATCAAGAACTAAACACGCTATGCATTTATGCGTCCACTGAAAAAAGCCAACGCAGCGGTGCGGAGACGCAAAGAAATCAAGAGTGAAAAATCTGCGTAATCTGTGGTTTTTTCAGTTGAGTCATTTATGTGCAAAGATAAGGAGAGAAATCATGGAAATACGCTATCCAGTACATCAAGATCAAGTCAAACAAATGACCACCGACGAACTACGGGACAATTTTCATATCAACCAGCTTTTCGAACCCGACGCACTCCATCTGGTTTACTCACACATTGATCGGGTCATTGTGGGCGGGGCCGTGCCCGCTGATAAACCGGTCACCCTGGTTGCCGATAAACATGAACTGGCCGCAGATTATTTTCTCGAACGGCGTGAAGTTGGCATTATCAACATCGGTGGCGAAGGTATTGTTGCGGCAGATGGCGAGACGTTCACCCTGGCCAAACGCGATGCCCTCTACGTTGGCAAAGGCGTGCAAGACGTGGTGTTCCAGAGTGCGAACAAAAGCGCCCCGGCCCAATTCTTCCTCTTCAGCGCCCCGGCCCATACAACCTATCCAACCGCCCACCTAAAAATTGACGATGCCGCGCCGGTTCATTTGGGCGATTCTCTAAACAGCAACAAGCGCACCATTTACAAATATATCCACCCGGAAGGCGTGCAAAGCTGCCAAATTGTCATGGGCATGACGCTGCTTGAACCCGGCAATATGTGGAACACCATGCCGGCCCACGTTCACGCCCGTCGCATGGAGGTTTATTGCTATTTCGACATTGAAGATG
The DNA here is from genome assembly GCA_050292445.1 of Promineifilaceae bacterium (SeqCode). GTDB lineage: Bacteria > Chloroflexota > Anaerolineae > Promineifilales > Promineifilaceae > Leptofilum. The sequence continues at coordinate 941 of JBNKLQ010000002.1, forward strand.
AAAACGTCGTTTTCCATCTGATGGGCGAACCGGGAGAAACCCGTCACCTGGTGATGCGCGACCGCGAGGCGGTGATTTCGCCCTGCTGGTCTATTCATAGCGGCATGGGCACCGGCAGCTATACGTTCATCTGGGCAATGGCTGGGGAAAACCAATCTTTTGCGGATATGGACCCTGTGCCCATGGCCTCCCTACGGTAAGCGTAGGTGCGACGCACTTGCCAGAGTTTGAGGTGTAGCAGAACTCACTAATTAAGTGCGTTGCACCTCTGACACCTGAATAGTTACGAGGAAATTATGATATTAGATGAGTTTAAATTGGACGGCCGTATTGCACTCATAACCGGAGCAAGCCGAGGTCTGGGACAGGCAATGGCCCTGGGGCTGGCCGAAGCCGGTGCCGACATTGTTGGGCTGGATCGTTCCGGACCCGAGGAAAACACCGGCAGCAAAGTACGCGCCTTGGGCCGCCGTTATTACAATATCACGGCCGATTTGCGCCAGACCAGCGCGGCCGACTTGAAGTCCATCGTGGCTGAAGTGGAAACTGCGATGGGGCCTTTGGATATCCTGGTCAATAATGCCGGGATCATTCGCCGGGCACCCGCCATCGAATTTAGTGAAGTAGATTGGGACGACGTTTTACATATCAATTTGCGTTCTGTGTTTTTCCTTTCACAGGCAGCCGCCAGAGCCATGCTTCCCCGTGGCAGCGGCAAGATCATCAACATTGCCTCCATGCTTTCCTTCCAAGGGGGCATTATCGTGCCGTCATATACGGCCGCAAAAAGTGGCTTGGCCGGGTTGACTCGGGCGTTGGCCAACGAATGGGCCCGGCACGGAATTAACGTCAACGCCATCGCTCCCGGCTATATGGCCACCGACAATACCGCGCCTTTGCGCGCCGATTCAGCGCGGGCGGAATCCATCCTGGGACGCATCCCCGCCGAGCGCTGGGGTACGCCAGACGATCTAAAAGGGTCCGTTGTCTTCCTGGCCTCCGAAGCAGCCCAATATTTGCATGGGGCGATTCTCCCTGTAGACGGCGGCTGGTTGACCCGTTAGGACAGTTGGGCACAAATAAACCTACAGTATAAGTGCGGCATGTGCCCAACTGCGTAAACGTGTTTTCTAGTCTGCCAGAAAGCAAAAATTGAAAGGTATTACCAAGGAATTACACAATGGAACCAGTAAATTCAACAATAGAGTCGACAATGAAACACGCTGCGCCCAAATTTGACTTGAACAATGCTATACAGTGTGCTTTAGCGACCATCGATAGCAATCTAATCACCTTTGGCAACACGTTTCCCAATGATACGACGGTAAAAAATATCTACTACCCACGGCCTGCTCACGGAAATTTTGCCGAGGGCAGCAACTACGAATGGACAACCAGCTTCTGGACCGGGATGCTTTGGCTGGCCTATGAGCTGAGCGGCAGCGATAAATATCGTCAGGTGGCAGAGCGGCATATTCTTAGTTTTGCCGAACGGATTAAACAGAAGCTTGATGTAGATACCCACGACCTGGGTTTTCTTTACTCTCTGGCTTGTGTGGCTCCCTGGCGCTTGACTAAAAATGAACAGGCCAGGGAGGCAGCGCTTCTAGCCGCCAATCAGCTGATGACCCGCTACCATAAGAAGGCGAGGATTATTCAAGCCTGGGGGGATCTGAATGACCCCACCCAACGGGGCCGGACCATTGTGGACAGTTTGCTAAATATGCCCTTGCTTTACTGGACCAGTAAAGTGACCGGTGATCCCCAGTTTGCAACGGCCGCTCATCGTCACGCGATGCAGGTGTGCACCCACATGATTCGTCCTGACAATACAACGTACCACACGTTTTATTGGGATACTGAAAGTGGTGAACCGCTATACGGCCGTACCGCCCAGGGTTTTTCAGACGATTCCTGCTGGGCACGGGGGCAGGCCTGGTCAATCTATGGCTTCCTGTTGAACTACCGTTACACACGCGATTCAACTTTTCTGGAAACCGCCCAAAAAACGGCCGATTATTTTCTGGCCAATCTCCCTGAAGATCACGTCGCCTATTGGGATCTGGTTTTTAAAGAAGGGAGCAGCGAAGAGCGTGACAGTTCAGCTGCGGCAATTGCCGTTTGTGGGCTGCTAGAAATGGTTCAATGGCTGCCTGACGGTCCGCAGCGGCAGCGTTATCAAGCGGCAGCCGACAATATTCTCGCATCTTTGGCCCAAAATTACGCCGCCTGTGATCCCTCAAAGTCGAATGCGCTGCTTCTTCATAGTGTCTACGACAAAAACACGAACCGTGGGGTGGACGAGGGTACGTTATGGGGTGATTATTTCTACCTGGAGGCGCTCATGCGGGCGCACAATCAAAACTGGCAGCTGTATTGGTAAAAACGAAACTGAGTCCAATCCTAAAATCTCACAAACCGCCCCTATAGCGATTAACGAAAAACCGGAAAAAGCCTTGACAGGGGGTTAAAGTTGATCTATATTGGTACGTACCGGTAGGAATCAAACAGTCAGGCAAATGCGAAGGGAGGTAAGGTTATTGATCAACAAAACAACAGGCATAATTTCCACTTTTACAAAAACATTGAAAAATCAAAGTAAAAAGACTCATATGAGGAGAGAAAATAAAATGAAAAAATACACACTTATTACTTTGTTAATTGTTTTGATGCTCGCGCTTGTGGCCTGTGGCGGGGGCGAAACTGCTGAGCCAGCTGAGTCAAGCAGCATAGAGAGTGATTCCGCTGCACAAGGTGCAGAAGAACAGGAAGCCGAAGAACAAGAAACTGGCGATGAGATGATCACGCTTAAGATGACAGCCTGGGACATCGCCACCACCCCCTATTGGCAGGCCGTTGTTGACGCCTATGAAGCCCAAAATCCGAATGTTCATGTAGAACTGGTCGAGATTTCTTCACAAGAATATCAAGACAAAGTTAATATCATGCTCTCCGGCGGTGACGACACGGACATCATCACGGTGAAGGACATCCCTGGCTATTCCGCGATGCTCACCCGGGGCCAGATTGTGCCATTAAACAGCTACATCGAAGCCGATAGCCTGGATCTGAGCGTCTACAGCGGTGCGGCCGAAGAGCTGACCTTTGAAGGCTCGATCTATGCCTTACCGTTCCGCAGTGACATCTGGGTCCTTTACTACAACAAGGATCTTTTTGATGCTGCCGGCGTTGCCTACCCCACAAACGACATCACCTGGGATCAACTTGATGCCCTGGCTCGTGAGATGACCAGTGGCAGCGGTAACGAAAAGGTTTATGGCACCCATTTTCACACCTGGCGCTCGACCGTCGAGCTGGGAACCGTGCAGGACGGTGCAAACACAGTGATTGCTACCGACTACAGTTTCATGAAACCAATGTATGATATGGTTACTGCCATGCAAGACGATGGCATCATTATGGATTTTGGTTCGCTAAAAGCCGGGCAGATCCACTATTCAAGTGTTTTCAAAAATTCCCAAATCGCTACGCTACCCATGGGGTCCTGGTTCATCGGCTCATTGATCGCTGCCAAAGATGATGGGGAATTTGATTTTGATTGGGGCGTTGTTAAATACCCACATCCTGAAGGTGTTGAAGCTGGCACAACGGCGGGAACCCTTACTTCCCTGGCCATCAACGAGAACTCACAGAACAAAGAGGCCGCCTGGGATTTTATCAAGTTCTACAGCGGGGTTGAAGGCGCAAAGGCGCTGGCAGCTACCGGCAATCTCCCGGCCATTCGTACGCCAGAAGTACTTGAGGTTTTTGCTAACCTTGAAGGCATGCCGGAAGGCGTTGACGAGGCATTGCAGACAACGGCCGTTCGCCTCGAACTCCCTATGCATCCTCAGGTGGGCGCAGTTGAACAGATTTTGAACGAAGAGCACGAACTGATCATGACCAACTCCGTCTCGGTAAACGAAGGAGTTACATCAATGTCAAGCCGCGTCTCGGAAGCGTTAAATCAGTAAATATCAGCTAAAAAGCCTGGCTTCCGGCACTGCTGGGAAGCCAGGCTTATTTGTTTGGTTTTGGCGGTAGATTGAAAGGATGGCTAATAAATCATGGAAGCCGTACCATTAAACCTCCCCCAAGAAAAAGTTTACAGCGCTCGCCGGAGAGCAATTAGAGAAAACCTGGTTGCCTACTCCTTCATCCTGCCTAACTTGCTCGGCTTTGCCATATTCACACTCATTCCGATGGTCTTCTCCCTTGTTCTGGCATTCCTGCATTGGGACGGGGCCAACGTGATTTCCTGGGCAGGATTAGATAATTTCAAACGATTGTGGACCGACGACACCTTCCGCATTGCCCTGACCAATACTTTCTACTACGTCGCCGGCACGGTGCCTCTGACCATGGCGGCATCGCTCGGATTGGCTTTGCTGCTCAACCAGCCATTGAAGGGTAGGAACTTCTTTCGTACGACCTTCTTTTTTCCCTATGTTGCCTCTCTCGTGGCCGTGGCCGTTGTTTGGAACATGCTCTTCCACCCGGCAGTCGGTCCGGTCAATCAGCTCCTCATGTCGTTGGGTGTAGAAAACCCGCCCCGTTGGTCCGCTTCTGTAGACTGGGCGATGCCCACGGTTATCATGGCCAGCATTTGGAAGGGGATGGGTTACTACATGATTATTTACCTGGCGGCTTTGCAGGGTATCCCTGTTTCGCTGTATGAAGCGGCAGAAATAGATGGCGCCAGTGCCTGGCAGAGATTTCGCTACGTAACACTTCCCATGCTCACCCCGGCAACGTTCTTTGTTAGCATTATGCTGACGATTGCCTCCTTCAAGGTTTTCGATCTCATCCTGGTTATGACAGGTGGCGGACCGGGACGCGCTACCAACGTATTGGTGATTCACACTTACAACACCGCCTTTAGGGAATTCCGATTTGGCTACTCCAGCGCCATCGCCATGGTGTTGTTTGTCATCGTCCTCGTCATCACTATTGTACAGTTCCGCATGGAAAGACGTTGGGTCACCTACATGTAAGCGCGATTTGAGCGCCAAGGAAGTGCAAGATGCGCACAGTGCAAGTTAAACAGAGGCAAACTGGTCTGAGTTCTTATCGATTTAGAAGCGGCCTGGGCAAAACTTTGACTTACGTCATCTTAATCATAATGGCAGCGCTGATGCTGCTGCCTTTTGTGTGGATGCTCTCTGCCTCTCTCAAATTAGACAAGGACGTTTTTGGGTTTCCTGTTCAATGGATTCCTGAGGTTCCGCAATGGCGCAATTACGTTAGAATTTGGACTCAAATCCCGTTCCTGACCTTCTTTGCCAATACGGGCAAACTCACCGTGATCATCACGTTTCTTCAGCTTTTGACGAGCAGCCTGGCTGGTTATGCCTTTGCCAAGCTCAATTTTAAAGGCAGAGATTTTGTCTTCCTGGCTTACATTGCCAGTATTGCCATCCCGTGGCAATCTTACATGGTGCCACAATTTATTATGATGCGTAAACTCAATTTGTTTGACACCCATCTGGCCCTGATCTTGCTGCAAGCTTTTTCAGCGTTTGGCGTTTTCCTAATGCGGCAGTTTTTCATCAGCATCCCGAACGATCTCATTGAAGCCGCCCGTATTGATGGGCTTAGCGAATATGGCATCTACTACCGGATCATGCTGCCACTTTCTAAACCGGCATTGGCGACGCTAACGATTTTTACCTCTGTCTTTGTCTGGAATGATTTTATGGGACCGCTGATCTACCTCAATTCCGAGTCGCTGAAAACAATTCAGCTGGGTCTGCGTCTTTTCATTCAACAATATTCGGCCGACTACGCTTTGATTATGGCCGCGTCGCTGGTTTCATTGATACCCGTCATTATTCTTTTCTTATCCTTCCAACGATTCTTTGTGGAAGGTATTGCCTCCACCGGCGTTAAAGGCTAATAATAGGGCTAATCTCATTCATTTTTGCCCTGAGTTACGATTACGATGAATCCATTGTCTGATAATCCCCTGCGCAGTCGGGCTGATTTGCAAACGGCCGTTTCCCAACTCTTCACCCCTCTCAAGCCCTACTTCAGCCCCGGCACAGCTCGCGTGCTACCCGGACATACGGCCGCTTTGTATGATAATCATGCCGCCGGGTTAGAAGGATTTGCCCGGCCGTTGTGGGGCATCGTCCCTTTAATGGCCGGGGGCGGTAACTTTGCCGATTGGGACCTGTACCGGCGCGGCCTGGCCAACGGCACAAATCCTGATCACCCTGAATATTGGGGGGTTCCCAACAACAGGGACCAGCGTCTGGTGGAAATGGCGGCCATTGGGCTGGCCTTGGCCCTGGTGCCCGATGAAATTTGGGAACCACTCGACGAACAGGCGCGCCAGAACCTGGTTGATTGGCTTTCTACCATCAACCAGCGCACCATACCGGACACCAACTGGCTTTTCTTTCGCGTGCTGGTCAACCTGGGGCTGAACCACGTAGACGCAGCTTACGATGAGGCCGCACTGCACGCCGCGCTTGACCGACTGGAGCAGTTTTATTTGGGCGGTGGCTGGTACGCCGACGGTGCAAACGACCAGCGCGACTACTACATCCCCTTCGCCATGCACTATTACGGGCTGATTTATGCCAAACTGGCCGGAGCGCATGACCCCGAACGGGCCCAGCGCTTCCGCCAACGAGCGGCCGAATTTGCCCAGGACTTTATCCATTGGTTTGCTGCCGATGGGTCAGCCTTACCTTTCGGCCGCAGCCTGACCTACCGTTTTGCACAAGGCGGCTTTTGGGGTGCGCTGGCCTTTGCCAATGTCAAGGCGCTGCCCTGGGGCGTCGTCAAAGGGTTGGCCCTGCGCCATTTGCGCTGGTGGTGCGATCAACCAATTTTTAACCACGACGGCACGTTATCCATCGGTTATGCTTACCCTAACCTGAACATGGCCGAGCAGTACAACGCGCCGGGTTCGCCTTATTGGGCGCTGAAGTTCTTTTTGCCGCTGGCCCTGCCGGAATCCCATCCCTTCTGGCAGGCGGACGAAGCGCCGCTGCCTGTTTTGCCAACCGTCAAGCCCCAGCCCCACGCCTACATGATTTTGTGCCGTGGTGAAGACGGCCGTCACGTTTTCGCCCTTGCCAGCGGCCAGCATGAACCCTGGATTCGGCACGCGGGCGAGAAGTACGCTAAGTTTGCCTACTCCACCGCGTTTGGATTCAGTGTGCCGGGTGGCCGTCGCGGCTTAACCCAGGCCGCGGCCGACAGTATGCTGGCTTTGAGCGATGATGGCGAATATTATCGGGTGCGCGAACGGCCGTTAACCGCCGATTTCGACCACGGTGCCCTGCACTCGACCTGGCAGCCCATCCCCGGCGTCACCGTGGAAACCTGGCTGATTGCCAACCCGCCCTGGCACATCCGCATCCATCGCCTGCACACCGATAAGCCGCTGTGGAGCGCTGAAGGCGGCTTTGCCCTCGACCGCACTGGCGACGATCCTATCGCCAACGCTGGTCTTGAGCAGGCAGAAAATGGCCTGGCCTGGGCCCGTTATCCAGCAGGAAGCAGCGGGCTGCGGGATTTATTGGGAGCGCGTGACGGCCGTATCCTCCGCCTCGATCCCAATACCAACCTGCTCGCACCGCGTACCGTTTTGCCAACACTGGTAGCGCAGCACGACCCCGGCGAGCATTGGCTAGCCTGCGCTGTCCTGGCCGATCCGGATGTGGTGCGTTGGCAGAAGGCATGGGAACAACCACCAGCGCTGCCATCTTGGTTCACAAATAGCTACAACGAATTGGAGAAATAAACGAATTTTTCTGTGGATCAATCATGCTATGTCAACACTCACAGACCATCCCCTACCCAATTTCCTTGCCATCCGCGAGGCGATCATGGCTGCCCCGCCGCGTCCGGCTGATTTTCCGCTCGCTGCCTTACGCGACGAGGACAGCTTAGAAGCAGTACGCCAGGCAGCACACTTCCAACAATTTCTGGCCGAACTGCACACTGAAGCCGAGAAGGCCCGGTCAACACCCATCCCGCCGCTGCCATTCCGCCTGTTTCATCTGTTTGAGACGACGGGGGATCGCGGGGAATATGAACGGCCGTATTTCGACCGCCGCCGTCGCCTTTTAGCATTGGCCCTAGAAACGGCCGTTACCCAAACCGATATCTACCTGCCTGCCCTGCATGACCTGATCTGGGAACTGTGCAACGAGTACACCTGGGCTCTGCCGGCTCATTTGCCGGTCGGTGCCCAGGCTGTGCAAACCTACCGCCTGCCGCCGGAGCAAATCATTGACTTATTTGCTGCCCACACGGCCCACGCTTTAGCCGAGACCCTGGCCCTGCTGGGCACACGACTTGACCCCTGGCTGCATTATCGCGTCCGGACGGAAATAGAGCAGCGCATTTTTCGACCGCTTTTTCACGATCCGCATCACTTCAAATGGGAGTACGAGCCAATTAACTGGGCGGCCGTCTGCGGCGGCTGTGCCGGAATGGTCGCCCTTATTTTAGAAGACGATCGCGAACGGCTGGCGGGGATGATTGACCGCGTGATCCGGGCACTGGAATGCTTCCTGGCCGGGTTTGGCGCGGACGGCGCCTGCCGGGAAGGCATTGATTACTGGGCGTACGGCTTCGGTTATTACACTTATTTCGCCGAGATGCTGCATACCTTTACCAACGGCCGTCTCGATTTATTCCAGAGCGAAAAAGTGCAGCGCATTGCCGCTTTCCCTCAGACCATCCATTTGGGCGGCAGCGCCTTTGTCAATTATTCGGACGCGGCCGAACACATGGCTATCCATGCCGGGCTGGGCTCTTACCTGAGTGCGCGGTTGCAACAACCGGTACCTGCTCTGAGCTGCCCCAGCTTTCACACAGATCGTATTTACCGCTGGGGCAACGTCGTCCGCGATTTGCTGTGGACCAACGCGGCGTTTTTGCATACGGCCGTTTCCGACGGCACATTTTATCTACCAGACGCGGCCTGGGTGGTCGATCGCCGCATCATTGATAGAAAGACCATCGCATTTTCAGCGAAGGGCGGGCACAACGAAGAACCCCATAACCACAACGACCTGGGCCACTTCATCCTACACCTGGGCGGCGAAAGCCTGCTGGCCGATCTAGGAGCCGGCGTCTACACGCGCCAATATTTTAGCGAAGCGCGGTACGAGGCGCTGCACACGGGTTCGCAGGGGCATTCGGTACCGGTAATCAATGGAGCAAGGCAGGGAAACGGCCGTGCCTACAGCGCCACCGTTCTCACCTACGAATCTCAACCCGATGGCGTCACCTTTGCCCTTGACCTGACAGATGCTTACCCAGAAACGGCCGCATTGGATTCATTTACTCGCTCATTTGCCTGGTCAGTCAATGCGGCATCTCGCTCGGCCAACTTACGGCTGGTGGATGTGTTTCGCTTTCGCGGGAAAACGGTCGTTTTCGAAGAATATTTTATTAGCCTGGTCCAACCCGTCGTGACGGCGGGAACGGCCGTCTGGCGCGGCCAACATGGCGAGATTTCCCTGCATTTTAACCAGCAGCAATTTGCGCCATTTGTCGATTCTATTGCTACGCAAACACACCTGGGCGATCCAATCATTGTTTTTCGACTACGATTGTGTACGCTACAAACCGGCGTTAGCCAGAAAGCTGTTATTACGTTCGCCTGTCGATTGCACTGAACTCCGATGAGGCCAGCACCTTGAACTAAAGAGTTCAATATAGGGAAATTACCGTATGACTTCATTCACTTCACCTCCAATTCCTGATGCGGCGCAGCCAGACTGGGAGAATCCGCAGCTTTTACACCGCAACCGCCTGCCCGGCCGGGCGCGTTTTGCCACCTATCCCGACGAGCCAACGGCCGTATCTGGCGCAAGCAGCCCATGGGAAATGTCTCTTAACGGCATGTGGCGCTTTCACTATGCGCTCTCACCCATTGAGGCACCTCAGAATTTCGCCGACGAGGCGTTTGACGATTCCGATTGGGCGCAGATGCCGGTTCCCGGCCATTGGCAGCTCAACGGCTACGGCGCGCCACAATACACCAACGTTATCTATCCCTTTGTGATTGATCCACCGCACGTACCTAGCGAAAATCCGACCGGCAGCTATCGTCGCCGCTTCACGGTACCGGAGGATTGGTCTGGACGGCGGCACATTTTGCGATTTGATGGGGTGGATTCGGCGTTTGAAGTGTACGTGAACGGCCGTTTCGTCGGTTTCTCCAAAGGCAGCCGTATGGCCGCCGAGTTTAACGTGACGGAGTTTGTATGCACCGGCGAGAACCTGCTTGCCGTGCGTGTTTACCAATGGAGCGACGGCAGCTACCTGGAAGACCAGGATATGTGGTGGCTGTCGGGCATCTTCCGTGACGTGACGCTGCTGTCTACGCCGCCGCTGGCCTTATGGGACGTGACCGTAGACCCCGGTTTGGCAGAGAATGCCTGTACTGAGAGCGGACGCAGCGTCCATAGCCGAAGTGGCCGTTCCGCCACCCTAACCGCCCGTGCCACCATACAAACCGGTACAGAAAAGTCCCAGCTGGAAATGAAGCTGCTGGATGGAAACAGGAATGAGGTAGAAGGTGCTACGGCCGTGGGCACAATTGCAACCGACGCAGAGACTAGTCAAGTGTCTTTGACGGCTGAAGTTGCCGCGCCACACCTGTGGTCGGCCGATGACCCGTATCTCTACACGCTGCTCCTGACGCTGCGCAGTGCAGCGGGGGAGATCGTGGCTGTCGTGCCGCAAAAGGTCGGTTTCCGCCGGGTAGAGGTGAAAGAGGCGCGGCTGTTGGTAAACGGTACGGCCGTCAAACTGCGCGGCGTCAACCGGCATGAACACCACCCCGATTACGGTCGTGCCCTACCCTACGCCACTATGCTGGAAGATGTGCTGCTGATGAAACGGCACAACATCAATACCGTGCGCACCAGCCATTACCCGCCCCACCCCCATTTCCTCGACTTATGTGACGCTTACGGCCTCTACGTGATTGATGAAGCAGATTTGGAATGCCATGGGCTGCGGGAGGTGGCACGGCCGTTTTTCCTCAGTGATGATCCAGATTGGCATGAAGCCTACGTGGACCGCGTAGTGCGGCTGGTAGAACGCGACAAAAATCATGCCTGCGTCATTCTGTGGTCTTTGGGCAACGAAGCTGGCTTTGGTGCCAATCATGAGGCGATGGCCGCCTGGATGCGCGAACATTATCCACGCTTCCTCATCCATTACGAAAGCGACCGCTTTGGTAAAGTGAGTGACGTGATCAGCCAGATGTACACCGATGTCCCGGAACTCATCGCCTTCGGCAAGGGTGAGGGCGACGTGGGTCACGTCACCTCCTGGTCGGAGCCCATGCCGCTGGCCGATTACGTAGACAAGCCGTTTTTCCTCTGTGAATATGCGCACGCAATGGGCAACGGCCCTGGCGGTCTGGCCGAGTATTGGGACGCTTTCTGGCAGTACGAGCGGCTGCTGGGCGGCTGCGTGTGGGAATGGATTGATCATGGATTTCGCGCCAGGACAGACGACGGCCGTGCTTATTTTGCCTACGGTGGCGACTTTGGCGACCAACCCAACGACGGCAACTTCGTGTGCGACGGCCTGCTCTTTCCTGATCGCACCCCGTCGCCGGGGCTGCTTGAGCTTAAAAAAGTGATGGAGCCGGTGCATGTGGAAACCATCGCTATTAAAGATGGCATCGCCCGGCTGCGGCTGCATAACCGCTACGAATTCCTGACGCTGGATCATTTGCAGGCATCGTGGCAGGTGTCGGAAGATGGCGTGGGCATCCAGGCCGGCATTTTGGCCCTGCCGGAACTGCTACCAGGCGAGTCGGCCATCATCGAGGTTCCCTGTGCCGTGCCCAACCCGATGCCTGGTGCAATGTACTATCTCACCCTGCGCTTCGGGCTAGCGCAGGCCGCCACCTGGGCAGAAGCGGGGCATGAGGTTGCCTTTGCCCAGATTGAGCTGAGGGTGCTGGTGGAGGTGAAACGGCCGTTACCCCATCATGCCACCACGCCCCTGACCGTACACGAAAAGGGTACACACCTGCACATTCAAAGCGGTGATACTGAGGTTGTATTTGATAAAGCGCGTGGATTTATTCATCTGTGGCGCGCCGCTGGATATGACTTGATGACGGGCGGACCACGCCTGACTATCTGGCGCGCCGCGATTGACAACGATGCCCGCGGCGGCGGCGAGGACGTTGCGCGGGAATGGCGGGCGCGCTTTTTGCACAAGGCCCAGCACCGGCTGGATAGTTTCGCCTGGACGCGGCTGAGTGAAACGGCCGTGCGCGTCACTGTGCAATCCTGCCTGGCACCACCCGTCTATGATGCTGCGTTTGACTGCCAATACCAGTACATTATCACCGGTGACGGTGCCATCACGCTGGAAGTACAGGGCACGCCGCGAGGTGAATGGCCGGCAATGCTGCCCCGCATCGGGCTGGAAATGGCGCTGCCGGGTATACTGGGTCGGGTCACCTGGCTGGGGCGCGGGCCGGGCGAAAGTTACGCCGATACAAAGCAGGCAGCTCGCTTTGGCCTATGGCAAGCCTCGGTGGATGAGATGCTGACGCCCTATGTGCGGCCGCAAGAAAACGGCAACCACACCGATACACGCTGGGTGGCGCTGCAAGATGGGCGCGGCATTGGACTTTTGGCGGCGGCCAGCCCGACGCTTGCGTTCAGCGCCCATCGCTTCACCACGGCCGACCTGGACCAGGCGCAACACACGTATGAGCTTGTGCCACGCCCGACCATCACGCTGCATTTAGATTTGCAGCAAAACGGCGTTGGTTCGGCAAGCTGCGGTCCGGGGGTGATGACAGCGTATCAATTACAGGCACGGCCGTTTGTTTTCCATACGCGTTTCCAACCGCTGAGATCGGGTACGGAAAACTTGCTAGAAATAGGACGTCAACATTGAGTTTTCTGGATACCCGACTGTACCGCTGGTTGGATGTGCTGGCCAATTTTTTCTTCCTTAACATCTTGTGGCTGTTGGCCTGCGTCCCCCTGATTACCCTCTTTCCGGCAACGGCCGCACTATTTGCGGTGGTGCGTGACTGGGTTAGAGGAAAAGATGAGGGGTTCTTTATGCCGTTCTTCCGCTATATGCGGGAGAATTTTGTGCAAAGTCTGGTTGTTGGCCTGGTCTGGACCGTAGTTGGTCTGGTGCTGGTGGCCGATTTCCTGTTTGTGCGTGGGATAACGTCTTGGGTACGGACGCCGTTTTTGGCGCTGCTTATTCTGGTGGGGTTGGTTTATTTGGGAACGGCCGTTCACCTCTTTCCTGTGATGGTCCATTTCCAAGCTCGTTGGTTCCACATAATCAAAAATTCATTGATTATCGCCATTAGCTCGCCTGTGATAACATTTCTCAGCTTGTTGATACTTTTCGTTGCCGGCTTGGCAATTTTCTATGTTCCGCTTAGTTTCCTGTTATTTGGCAGCGTCACCGCCTATCTTCTTTACAGCCTTTGCCATCGACTGTTTCAACAAATTGAGTCGGATTTAGAGGAAGGTTCGCAGCACAATGATCACTGAATAAAACCCGATGCAAATTGGCCAATTCTCAAAATAATCTGATGATCAGGCCTATTGACGCAAACAACACATTGAAATACAATTGGTACGTACCGGTATGCGGACTACATTCATCGAGAGGAAACTAAAATGCTTGACTTTGAACGCGTCACACAAGATCTTCAGGCACCGGCAGCAGCGCCCTTGCATGCGCGGGTTCGCGCAGCAATCCAGGCCCAAATCATGGATGGGACCTTAAAGCCTGGAGAAACCTTGCCTCCGGAGCGTACCTTACAGGAGGAATTGGGCATTAGTCGCGCTACGGTTCGCCAGGCGATTAAAAGCCTCATTAACGACCATCTCTTAAAATCCGTTGTGGGGTCCGGCACCTTTGTCTTGGAACCTCAAGAATCTCCACCGCACAACACGCTCGTTGGGGTTATCGTGCCTGACTCCAACTATTACATCTACTATCCCGAGCTGGCCTCGTCGCTGAGTAATTACCTTCGCGACGCCGGTTATCGCGTTGATGCAACTGTTCATAATGAACGGTATGGGACGCTAACTGAAATTACGTCCAGTTTGCTGGCACAAGAGGCAGCGGCCGTCGTGCTGGTTGCGCCTAATCAGCAATATGGCAATGATGTGCTCCGCCAACTGCGAGCCAAAGGCGTTATCGTCGTGCTGCTTACGCGCTATCTAGATAATTTTGCCGACGTTGATTATATTGGGGCTGATAACCGCCTTATTGGCATAGAGGCAACCCAACATTTAATTGAGCTGGGGCATTCAAGCATTGTCCATATTGCCGCCAGCAGCACGTCGACCGCCTTTGATCGCGCCGCCGGGTACGTCCAGGCCATGACAGAAGCCGGGTTGACGCCAAAAATTTTTATGGCTCCAGATGAACCATCTCCATTACCGCCTGAGCTGATAAAATATGTCATGAACGTCGAATCAGACCAGCTCTGGAGTCAGGTGGCTAAAAAAGAGATCACCGGCGTTTTTTGTTTTAACGACCAGATTGCCAGCTGGGCACAAAAAGAAGTGCGTAAACTCAACCTGGTGATTCCGCGCGATTTTTCCTTAGTTTCTGTTGACAATATGCCTTATGCCGATTTCTTTGATACCCCGCTTACAACCTTTGCCCTACCGGGCGAGGAAATTGGTAATCAAGCGGCCGCGCTGCTTTTGCGTCGCCTGAAAGGCGAAGCTTTCCCACCACAACGAGTCCTGTTGCCGGCACGATTTGTTCGTCGTCTTTCTACAGCGGCTCCACCATAAAAGTCGAGTTTGCTTGTTCCTCGGTTCAAATCCCGCTGCCCCGACAGATGTGGAAACGGCCGTTTCGCTACCACAGGAAAACTGTTATACACGTGCGGGAGCGAAGAGGAGTCGGGCACTCACAGGTATAAATTGGGTCGTGGTATTCTTGCCAAAGAACGTTGAAGCATTGTACTGCCAGAAAAATTGACCAGAAAGAAGCGGGAAATGGCCGTTTTTCCACCGTCTCTCTTAAACTCAATTTCATAATTATCCTGTAGGGTGCATTTATTCCAACCACGCCAATTTTCCTCCAGAAAACAGCGTATGGTGCAATTACTATGATCGAGGCCGTAGTGTGCAAAAATTCCATCCAAATGAGATTTCCTCGAGTACGAAGTGAAATTGTGCGCACTATTGACAGGTTCCGGTAGAATCACCAAAACCCTTGAATTGGAGTACAAAAGTTCATGATTTTGTTCCTGGTTGCTCAGAAATTATCTACCCGCATCTCCCTCATTTAAATCGGTTGCATGACTGAATCCAATAAAGACCTGGAAATCTTGGTGACCAGGCGAGTTCAACTTGCCTGCTTATTGCAAAACGACCGATTGAACGGCCATTTTTCCTGCCAATCTATCATGCGTTGCCGGTGTTCTCTCATTGATAAGGTGAGCAAGTTTGTTTTTTCTTGACTGAAAAGATATTGTTTTCTGTTCCAGATGGCTTGGATCGGTTTTTTGCATATTACGGCGTGTTGATCTTGAAAACCAACTCAATTCAGCAGTGTTATCTAAACAGGAAATCGAAGATATTTTTGATTTTGCCCAGCAAGCGGCCGAAGGTTTATGCGAGGCTGATGAAAATTTTGAGGCGAGAAGACGGGTTGTTGAATTGTTGGAGGTAAGAGCCGCATTAGAAGTGGAAGGCAAGGAAAAATACCTCTACCTCCGGTGTGGATTAGGTCGAGAGAATTTGATAGTTGCGTCCAAGCACACGTGACAGCTTTTGACAGTTTTTCCCCGTTATAGTCACATCCGGTGGTGGCCAAACGCTGATCGCTGGCAAACGGCCGTATCCCCCCACAGTTTCAAAATGAGATGCAGCAATGGGATTTTTCTGCACCTTTGTACTGAATATGTTTCTGTTTTCTGTTTAAGGAGAATTAAGTGGGCGAAAAATCATCAAGATTACCTGGATTTTATAAACGGCCGTTAGACGAACGCGTAGACATCGTGGCCGAGTGGGCCGGATTAGATGCCGCCGATGTGGCCGTGCTCAAAGGACAAGGCCTGGCCAACGAGCAGGCCGACAAAATGATCGAAAACACCCTGGGCACTTTTGCTGTGCCGTTGGGGATTGCCGCGAACTTTTTGATAAACGGCCGTGATTACCTTATTCCCATGGCCGTTGAAGAACCCAGCGTCGTGGCAGCGGTCAGCAACGCCGCCAAGAAAATCCGGGCTGGGGGTGGTTTCCACACCGAAGCCACCGATCCCGTGATGATTGGCCAGATTCAGGTGCTAGACATTCCTGACATGGAAGCAGCCATAGCCGCCATCGAAGCAAACCAAACAGAGCTGTTGGAAATCGCCAACTGCTGTGACCGGGTGATTGTTGAGTTGGGCGGCGGCGCGCGCAAGATTGAAGCACGGCCGTTTCCCGACACCCCTGTCGGTCCCATGCTCATCGTTCATCTGCATTTCGACACCAGAGACGCGATGGGTGCCAACGCCATTAACACTTCGCTGGAATCATTGGCCCCTAAGATTGCTGAATTGACAAACGGCCGTACCAACCTGCGCATCCTCTCTAACCTGGCTGACCAGCGTACCGCCACCGCCCGCTGCACCATTCCTGCTAACCAGCTAGCAACCGCCGATATACCTGGCAGCGATGTAGCCAAACTTATCGAAGAAGCCAACGCCTTTGCCATCGTTGATCCGTACCGGGCCGCGACACACAACAAAGGCATTATGAACGGCATCGACGCGGTCTGCATTGCCACCGGCAACGATTGGCGCGCCGTAGAAGCCGGTGCCCACACTTACGCCGCCCGCAATGGCCAATACAGTGCCCTCACCGACTGGCATGTCGATGAAAATGGCGATCTCTATGGCGAAATCACCTTGCCATTGGCCGTGGGCATGGTTGGCGGTGCTACCAAAGTGCATCCCACCGCCCGCGCTGCCATGAAGATATTAAATGTCGCGTCTGCCCCAGAACTGGCCCAGGTGATGGCTGCTGTGGGTCTGGCCCAAAATTTGGCCGCGATCAACGCCCTGGCTACCGTAGGCATCCAAAAAGGACACATGCGCCTGCACGCCCGCCAGGTGGCTCTGGCTGCCGGTGCCCAAGATGGCCTGGTCCAAAAAATCGCCGACAAGCTCGTAGCGGAACAAAATATTCGCGTGGAACGCGCAGCAGAATTATTGCGGTTATCGGTAATCGGTGAACGGTAAGCGGTAGACCTTCACAAAATACCGATAACCGATTACTGATAACGGATTACCGAAAACGAGGTAAAGATGAGTGAATACAAACCACAAAATGGACTGATGAAACCGGACCGACCGGTGGGGATTGTGGGTTACGGCGCTTATGTGCCCCGCTACCGCCTTCCGGCCAGCGAAGTTTCTAAAATGTGGACCAACGGCACGGGCGGCACGCCCATCGTAGAAAAAGCGGTCAATGGACTGGATGAAGACGTAATCACCATGTCGATTGAAGCCGCCCGGAATTCGCTGCTGCGCGCCCGGATCGATCCGCAAGAGATTCGCGCGGTGTGGGTGGGCAGCGAAAGCCATCCCTACGCCGTCAAGCCCAGTAGTACCATCGTCGCCGAAGCGATTGGCGCCGTACCCAACACCATGGCTGGCGATTGGGAGTTTGCCTGTAAAGCAGGCACGGAAGCGATGCAGGCCGCCATTGGTTTTGTTGGTTCCGGAATGGCGCGCTACGCCTTCAGTATTGGCATGGACACAGCCCAAGGGCGTCCGGGTGATGCCTTGGAATACACGGCGGCGGCTGGCGGAGCGGCCGTTTTGCTCGGTCCGGCTGATGAATCCGTCGCCATTATCAACGGCTCCTACTCCTTTGTGACGGACACACCCGACTTTTGGCGGCGCGCCCATGCTGAATATCCATCGCATGGCGACCGCTTCACAGGTGAACCAGCTTACTTCAAGCACGTTGCTGGCGCGGCCGAAATGTTGATGGAATCGCTCGGCACCACCTCCGCTGATTATGATTGGGCAGTGTTCCACCAGCCCAACGCCAAGTTCCCGCAACGCGCAGCTAAAAGCCTGGGCTTTTCTCCTGAGCAAATCAAGCCAGGGCTGCTCAGCCCGCGCATCGGCAACACCTATTCCGGCAGCACAATGATTGGCCTGACCGCCATTCTAGATATTGCTAAACCAGGCGACCGCATCTTGATGGTCAGCTACGGCTCTGGCGCTGGCTCCGATGCTTTCGATATTGAAGTGACCGACATGCTACCTGAAGTACAGCATTTGGCCACAACCACCGAAGCGTACATCAGCCGCCGCACGGAAATTAATTACGCCACCTATACCCGGTATCGGGACAAATTGAAGCTTTCTTAATTATGAATGACGTATCAATCATTGGCCTGGGCCAAACAGAAGTAAAAGAGATGTGGGACACCTCCATTCGCCATCTGGCATGGTACGCCATTGAGGCGGCCTTGGATGATGCCCATATCAGTAAAGTAGACGCCCTGTTTGTGGGCAACATGGCGGCCGGGCAGCTAAGCAACCAGATGCACTTAGGTGCACTCGTCGCCGATTTTGCCGGGATGCGCGGCATTGAAGCGGTAACCGTGGAAGCAGCTGATGCCTCCGGCGGTGCCGCTTTGCGCCAAGGCATTCTGGCTGTCAAGAGCGGACTAGTGGAAACAGCACTGGTCGTTGGTGTGGAAAAGATGACAGATCAGGTGGGCAGTTCGGCAACGGCCGTTCTCGCCAGTTCCCTCGATGCCGATTACGAAGCGATTCACGGACTTACTGTAGCAGGCATGGGCGCGCTATTGATGCGCCGCTACATGCATGAATACGGGGTTGCTGTCGATGATTTTGCCAATTTCAGCGTCAACGCCCACGCCAATGGGGCCAGCAATCCGCTAGCCATGTTCCGTAACCGGCTCAAAGCTGAGCGATTCGGCAGTGCTCCCCAGGTAGCCACACCTGTCAGCCTATTTGATATGGCCCCAAGCGGCGATGGTGCTGCGGCGGTCATCATTACAAGCCATGAGCGGGCGCAAGACATGGTGCCCCAGCCAGTACGCATTGCTGGCTCTGCCCTGGCCACCGACACCCTAGCGCTGCACGACCGCAAAAATATGCTGCACCTGCACGCCGCCGAGCTGAGCGCGCAAAAGGCGATGCAGGCTGCCAGCGTCAGCCACGAGGACATTGATTTATTTGAACTGCATGATTCCTTTACGGTGATGGCGGCGCTGGCGCTGGAAGCCGCTGGCTTTGCTACACCGGGCGAAGGGTGGCAGCTAGCACGAGATGAGGAGATTGGTCGAAACGGCCGTATCCCCATCAGCACCTTTGGGGGTCTCAAAGCACGCGGGAATCCCGGCGGCGCAACGGGCATGTATCAGATTGTGGAAGTCGCCCGGCAGCTGCGCGGACAAGCGGGAGACAATCAAATTGCCGATGCCAAAATAGGCATGGCGCAAAATTTGGGTGGGAGTGGGGCAACGGCCGTTACCCACGTTTTACGGATTGATAGTTAACATAAGTTAGCAAAACAGTTTGCTCTGATAGCTTTTGACAGTATTTTCCCTTGGTTGACAGTGAATGAGAGACGTTTTGCAGATAATAGTCTGTGACAAACGGCGCAAATTGGATGAAAGATACGGCCGTTTATAAACCTTGATCTTTTACGGGGAGAAAAAATAATGGAAGTTTCACGCCATTGGCGATTACAAGAACAGCGATACAAATTAGTTGGAGAGACCTGCGACAGCTGCGGGGTCAAACTTTTCCCGCCACGCGATGTTTGCCTGGAATGCAAAGCCCCCGCTTACGAACTCTACACCTTCACCGGCCTGGGTGAAATCTATTCTTTCACCACCATTTACGATGCCCCGGCTGGTTTTGAGCACAACGCACCCTATACCGTGGCCCTTGTCAAACTAGAAGAAGGCCCTATCGTCACCGCCCAGCTCACCGACATAGACGAAAACGACCTCAGCATTGGGATGCCTGTAGAGATGGTCACCCGCAAGCTTCGCACCGACGGTCCAGAAGGCATGATTGTCTATGGATATAAATTCCGCCCGGCCGTTTTAGCCAATTAATTAGACCAAAACAGAATTATTGAAAGGCTGGCACCTTAGTTGGTGCCAGCCTTTTTTGTTTGCATCCATTAAGCAGCAAAGCCACGATCGTTATAGGCACCGTGGCTGTTCACGAGTTATACTTTAGGCTACCTCTAGCTAATGTATTGACGGCATAGGGCTTGACCGTTTTTAATTTTTGAGTTTTGGTAAACTGTCAAGCCTTGGGGTTCCTTTCCTGAACAAAAGTTATTTGTGAACGAACCCTTAGCGTTGCAGAGATGGAGAAAATCCTTGACCAACCCTCCCGATTATTCCCGCAAATGGTTTGTGCTGGCCGCCGTCGGTATGGGCATCTTTTTGACAACTATTGATGGCACGATTGTCAATGTAGCATTGCCGACGCTGGTCCGTGAACTGAATACTGACTTTGCCACCGTACAGTGGGTGGTTTTGGGTTACCTACTCACTCTGTCCACTCTGCTGCTAAGCATGGGCCGCCTGGGCGATATGGTCGGCAAGAAGCCGATCTACATGACCGGCTTTGTGCTCTTTACGCTCAGCTCTATGTTGTGTGGCCTCTCGCCCACTGTTTACTGGCTGATCGGGTTTCGCGTGCTGCAAGCGATTGGCGCAGCGATGACGCAAGCCCTGGGCACCGCCATCATCACTGAGGCTTTTCCCGATTCTGAGCGCGGCAAGGCGTTGGGTGCTGCTGGGACTTTGGTCTCTATTGGTATCGTCTTAGGCCCAACGCTGGGCGGTTTATTGATTGAGTCGCTCTCGTGGCATTGGGTCTTTCTGGTTAATTTGCCTGTAGGCATCATCGGCGTATGGATGGTTATACGCAACGTGCCCAATTTACAGCCAATTGGTGAGCAGCGTTTTGATTACGCGGGTGCGACCGTTCTTTTTATTGGCCTGCTTACTTTGCTGCTAGGCTTGACATTGGGTCAGCAATGGGGTTTTGGCGACCAGCGTGTTTGGCTCATGCTGGCCGGAGCGCTACTGTTGATAGGCTTATTCATTGGCATTGAGGCACGCGTAGAGCAACCAATGATTGATTTGCAACTCTTTCGCAGCCAGCTCTTTTCTATCAACTTAATCACGGGACTGGCAGTCTTTATTGCCGTAGCTGGCGTTTTTATCTTGCTGCCGTTTTATTTGGAAGGGGTGTTGGGGTATGGGCCGCGAAATGTTGGCTTGCTGGTTGCGGCCGTTCCTATTTTGCTCGGCGTTACGGCACCTATCTCCGGGTCGCTGTCTGATCGGTACGGTACGCGGCTAATCGCCTCGATTGGTCTGGCGGTGTTGGCAGGCGGTTATGCGGCCATGAGCCGCTTCACAGCTGAGACAAACCTGACTTACTATCTCATTGCCGTGCTGCCGTTTGGGGCGGGCATGGGCATCTTTCAATCGCCTAACAACAGCGCTGTGATGGGTGCCGTACCGCGCAGCAAGCTGGGCATTGCCTCTGGCTTGCTGGCCATTACGCGGACGCTGGGCCAGACAACAGGCATCGCTGTGTTGGGGGCGTTTTGGGCGGCCCGGGTAATGGCTTATGCGGGTGAAGTCGTGGCCGGTGGGGTCACGGCAGCTTCCATTCCAGCGCAAGTGGCCGGTTTGCAAGACACGTTTACCGTCATTGCAGCATTCATTGGGCTGGCTTTTTTGCTAAGCTTATATGCTCTGTGGCAGGAAAAAGAAGCAAAGCGTAGAAATCGGATCGAATTGTGAGTGATTGCCTCGAACATTGTCATTCATTGGACTTAATCAGAAACCAAGTTATGATGTCATACTGTTATTTATACCCATGTTGGTAAAGTCACGTCTTGTTGTGCCCCCCAATTTGGAAAAGTTCTGGAGAAAATTAATTGTCTAAGAAACTGTATGTTGGAAATTTATCGTTTGAGGCCACCGAAGAACAAGTTCGTGATCTCTTTACTCCTTATGGCACAATCGAATCAATTAGTATGATTACTGACCGTTCAAGCGGCCAGTTTCGTGGGTTCTGCTTCGTGGAAATGGAAACAAGTGCAGCCAATGCGGCAATCTCTGCTTTGGACAGCCACGATCTAGATGGGCGAACGCTTAAAGTTAATGAAGCCAAACCGCGTGAAGATCGCAGCGGTGGGCGGCGTGACGGCGGAGGTTCCCGTGGAAGAGATAACAATCGTGGCGGTTACGGCCGTTCCCGTTAACATTCCTCTGTAAGGTAAGGCGTTGATAACGCACAATTGAATGCTGAAACGGCCGTTTTGGAACCAGGTGTGTCCGAGACGGCCGTTTTTTAGAAAAACAGAACAATAGCCAACCATCTGGCATGCGATGAAGGCGGATTTGATGGTTTTAAAATTTGATGCGTGGCTTTTAGAGCAACAAGATCGAAAAGATTTAATCGGCGATCTGGCTCGTTCCCTGGCCACACGTGAGGCCAATCAATACCCCCCAAAACGTAAAGCAGATGAACACAAAAGCTGGGCCGATATTATCATCCGCTCCAATGAACCAGCCCATATTGCTATTTTTAACGATGCTTGGCAAGAATACCTAACTGCTAAACAAGCCTCTGATGATCCCCTTACTTAACAAAATCGAGTAGCTGACTGCCTGTGGACTGCGGCTGCAAACGTTCATTCTCTACCATCCCACATTTACCTTTTTTTAAACAAGACAAATTATTTCAAAGTAGTGGTATTTGTCACCATGAACGGGAATTGCAGGGACCATTAATGAGTTCCTGCATTTCCGACAGAACGTAAAGGAAAAGAACGATGCAGTCCAATATTACAAATATTCGCCAAAGATGGAACAAGATCAGGTTGAACAAATCAGCTGCCTTCTGGCTAGCAGTTGGGGTCATTATTCTCACTATTTATCTTGGCTTTGCCAGAGGGGGATGGGTAACACAATCAACTGCCCAACAAATGGCAGAAACAGCCTCAGATGAAGCCGTCGTCGCTCGTTTGGCTCCGATCTGTATTAATCAGTCAAATCAAGACCCTCAACAAGCCCAAAAACTTGGGGAGTTAACCGAGTTTAGCAGTTCCCTGCAGCGCGCCAAATTTGTGTCAGAGCAAGGCTGGGCCACGATACCAGGGGAAGCAACTCCGGATGACAAGGTTGCCGCTGAATGTGCCCGGCAACTACTGCTTACTATTGAATAATCGGCAAACTATCGTGTACTGTTGTTATTCGTGAAGAATTGGAAACGGCCGTTCTTAATTTGAAGGGAGATAAAATGAAACAAGAAGAAAAACCTCAGGAACAAAATCCTAAAAACCGCACCACCCACAAAACAAAAGAAGATTTCATGCGTTGGTGGCGAGAGCAAGATGCACGCAAAAAAAAGGAAGCAAAAAACAATAACGAATAAACGCCGGTAGTGCAGCCACAATGCACAAATGATAATTGAATAAAAAGTTGGCGTGTTTGTCGTTATAACGGTAAGATCGAAGCTACGTAGTTGAAATTAAAGAAAGAAAGGAAGTAGCAAACTCATGGCAAAAGATCGCGCCAGCCGTCGGGCTCGTTTGCGTCAGCAAATAGCCGACGACAAAATTGCAGCAGATAACAAACGAAATGGCAACAGTACCTTCTCCCAGGAATACGCCTACGTCCTCAAAGACTTACGACGCGTGTTTATTCTGGCCGGCTTCATGTTTGTACTCTTAATTTTCCTCAATATCATCTTGCAATAATGTGCGTTTACCGCACAAAGTTCTTGAATGAAAATACTTGCATTTGGTGCGGTTTACGCAAGTAATCGGCCCAATCGCCTTAGTTTCTTTTCAGCAAAACCTTTTGCCGATTACAAAAATGCGGATTGATTTCTGTGACGTAGGTTATGCCATCGTCTAAACAAGATAAAATTCGTGTGCCTGCCAGATGGGCAACTTTTTTAGAAAATTTCGGGCCAATATTATTTTATGTGGTCCTGGTCACACTCTTTACCTGGCCTTTGCTTACCCAATTAGGCACACATATTCCAGGCACAGAAAGTGATGCTTTTGTCCATTTGTGGGTTTTCAACTGGTTTGGGCAAGCCTTAGAAAGTGGCACAAATCCTCTTTACACAAACCGGCTGTTTTTTCCAGTCGGTGTTTCCCTACTAAATCACAATGTTGCCTGGTTTAATATTGCTGCCTGGTTTTTGATAAAACCGTTCATTGGGCTGGCCCCGGCTTATACGCTCACGCTTCTTCTTTTACTGGCATTTAATGGGTATGCACTATACCTTTTTGTCAAAGATATTACGCAATCTCAGCGGGCTTCTTTGCTAGCTGGCGTCATTGGCACAACCTGGCCTTTCATTACAACCCAACTCCATCATCCCAACCTCATTATTATTGGTTTTATTCCGTTAACAATGCGCCATTTACGGCGATTTATCCTGGACAAAAAAAGGCGAGATCTGGTCGCTACGGCCGTTTTCATCTGTCTACTAGGCAGCGTTCGGGTACAACTATTGTTAATCGGCTTGTTGCTGATTGGCCTTTACGCTTTCTATCTCCTGTGGCAAACAAAGCAGTTGACCAGCAAGAAACTATGGCAGCAATTTGGGGTAGCGGCTGTATTTACGGCCGTTGGCCTTTCCCCATTTATTTTATCAATCCTCTGGTACCAACTCACACGGGACAATCCAGGCGATTTGTTTGCCCAAGACCTTTATTTTGAATTTACCGATTTAGCCCATTACCTGCAACCCAGTCCTTTCCATCCGCTTTGGGGTGAGGCAATCAAGCAGCTAAATTCGGTGCCATTTCATGTCCCATTTTTGGGCTATACCGTTGTCTTCCTGGCTTTGATCGCCTTGTTCACAAAACAACGATCCACCATCTTTTGGTGGGGCTCAGCGCTCTTTTTCATGTTCTTAGCCTTAGGTCCCGTGCTGGAAGTTGGGGGGCATCGCCTGTTCACCATGCCACACATTTGGCTCTTTGAGCATATCATCACGCCTATTTTGCGGGCACCAAATCGCTTTAATGTCTTGCTGCCAGTCCCTTTTGCCATTTTGGCCGCCCAGGGATATGGCTGGCTGGAAACTCGGTTACAAAAACAATGGTACAAGCTTGGCATTTGGGCGCTGCTGATTGGCTTCATTTGGTTTGAATTTGCGATGATACCATTTCCAGGATTGCCTCTTTCTGTGCCTAACTGGTACAAAACGATAGGGCAAGATCCAGAAATGTACGGTTTAGTAGAAGTGCCAATGGATTTGCAACATGAGGAGATATACATGCTTTACCAAATCACACATGGTAAAGCGATGGTTGAGGGGAATGTCGCTCGCCCGCCTCGGGAGGCGTATTCATTCATCAGAGAAACACCTTTACTGCACCATTTAGATCGGGTAAATCCAAATCTGCCTCCAGACCAGGATATGAATGTTTCAGCACAACTAGAATTGCTCGCTTCCACTGATATTCGCTACATCGTATTGCATCGGCCGTTTTTAACAGAAGCCGAAATGAAAACGTGGCAAGAATGGTTTTTGCTACCACCTTATTATGAAGATGAGCAGGTTGTGGTTTACCAATCGGACACAGCACATTTTGCAGAGGCATTTGCCGATAAACCAACGGTAAGCGAGCATTTGGTCTTAGGCAGTGCGAAAGCAATACCGGCTCAAACGACACAGTTAGGGTGGGTTCAGATTCAGACGCAATGGTTTGTTTCTGACGGTTTTTCAGAATCAGAAAATGAGATTTGTCTTGCTTTCATTGACAGCGAGATGAATGTGCAGCAAACAAGCTGCGGATATGACGTTATTGATTCCACAGAAGGGGGCAAGCTTGACGTCGGTTTGCTTCAGCGAACTTATCAGTTGCAGGTTGGTCCAACGTTAGCTGATGGACCTTATCAAGTTGTATTTTATCAACCGACACAAGAGGCTAATGTGAGCGAACGAGGTGTAACGGCCGTTTCCCTAACTGTTGAGCCATTTCCTCGCACCTTTGCCCCACCGACGCCCACCACGCCCGTTGATATTACCTTTGGCGATGAGCTGGCCCTGGTTGGGTATGATTTGGGCCAAACAGCAGCTTCGCTCGACCTCACCCTTTATTGGCACGCCTTACAAAAACCAATGCATTCTTACAAAATGTTTGTCCATGTCATCGATGAGGCATCTGGCACTGTTGTGGCCCAGCAAGATTATGTGCCGCAGAATTGGCAATATCCAACCAATTTTTGGCTGGCAAACGAGTACGTTACCGATCAACTTGCGCTTGATTTAACGGCCGTACCTGCAGGTAATTACTTGGTACAGGTGGGAATTTACCAACCCGAAACGGGAAATCGTCTGACCACAACGCCTGCTTTTCCAGATGATTCAGTTCAATTATCTACGATTGCTCACTGAAATGGTGTTCAGCACCCTATTTTATGAGAAGGCAGGAAACGGCCGTTTACGCTCTGCCACTTATCAATCAGGAGAAAATCAGCTTAAATTGTTTGACGCCCCCAGACCATTGTGATATGATTTTTGTTGAGATCCGGTCTTCTGACCGGACTATTTGTTTCTTTAATTGCACACTTTAATAACTGGAGAACATTAGCTATTCGAAAACGGCGTAGTAGTAATCGTACAAGGGTCAGTAAAGGCCCGGAATATCGTATTAATCGGCGTATACGGGTTCGTGAAGTCAGATTGATTGACCATGAAGGCACGAATCACGGTGTTGTGCCCACCAATCAAGCTTTACAAATGGCTGAAGAGGCCGAACTTGATCTGGTAGAAGTTGCACCAAACGCCAAACCACCAGTTTGCCGCATCATGGATTACGGCAAATTTGCCTACGAGAAGACAAAGCGGGAACGGGAAGCGCGCAAACTACAGAAGCAAATTGAAATCAAGACGCTTCGTTTGACCCCGCGAACTTCCGACTTCCACCGCGATGTTTACGTCAATAAAGCCAAAAAATGGCTTGAAGAAGGCAAAAAAGTCAAATTCCAGGTTCGCTTTAAAGCGCGCGAAATCACTTATCCAGAAATTGGTCAGCAAACCCTGGAAGAAATTGCCGAAATTCTGAGTGAACTTGCTGAAGTAGAGCAGGCACCTAAGCTGGAAGGCTGGTCGATGACACTCTTACTGAATCCAACAGATTAGTTTTTGACGTTTTTTAACTGATTTTGCTATCTGTTGTTTGTTCACAACATAAAACAAAATGTAGGTTTGCAGGATAAGCCCCTCAGGGGGCTTTTGTGTGAAAGTAGAAATAATCTGCACTTTCACTATTGAGAGGACAAAATGGCTAAAGCAAAAAAGAAAAAATACAAATTGAAGACATACAAAGCGGCGGCCAAGCGTTTTCGTGTAACTGGCAGCGGCAAGATTGTACGCACCAAAGGTGGCAAGAGCCATTTGCGTCGGCGTAAATCTAAGCGTACCAAGCGGTTGTTTAGCCGTATGCTGGTTGTCGAAAGCTCTGGCGATATTAAACGTATCAAACGATTGGCCCCCTACTTGAAAAAGTACAAGGCAAATCCGCCGTCCTAAATATTTTACTAAAGTGATTCGCTGCCTGGCCTCGGTCTTCCCCAGGGAAACGGCTTGAGCGCCAGGCCATAATAATCGGCCAAATTACGGCTCGTTAAGTCAGAAACGTTTTGCCGATTATACAAACAAACGCGAGGTTTACATAATGAGAGTTAAGGGTGGGTTTACAACCCAACGTCGTCATAAAAAAATATTAAAAATGACGAAAGGCCAATGGGGCACACGGAGCAAATTGTTCCGTCGCGCCAACGAGGCCATGATGAAATCTTACTGGTACGCATACCGCGACCGCCGCGTCCGCCGGCGTGAGTTCCGCCGCTTGTGGATTACACGCATTAACGCGGCCGTGCGGATGCATGATTTAAGCTACAGCCGTTTTATTCACGGATTGAAGCTGGCAAATGTGAATCTGGATCGTAAAGCATTGGCCCATTTGGCCGTGCGAGATGAAGCTGCTTTTGCGGCCGTTGTAAATCTGGCAAAGGAAGCATTGGCGAACTGATTCACGCCTAATTTAATCTTTTTGATTGCCTACATTTTGGAAGCGTCACGCAATGATTCGCGTGGCGCTTTTTTTATTGAAGCAGGGTGCGACGCACTTAACAAGTTCAAGTTGGTGGCCTCCCGACTTACCAAGTGCGTCGCACCTCCAATTGAGTTGCATAATCGCAGGGATACCGTATTTGTCTCAGATGTGTGGCTCTTGTAATATCCGCCGACGATGCGCAATTTTTTAGCTGTGGAGAAGCGAACCGGGTTTGCCTTTTGGCTGCTGTTGATTTTGTTAACGGCCGTTTCCCTGCGCCTCTACCAATTAACCAATATCCCTCCAGGACTTACCCACGACGAAGCCGATCATGGCATTACGGCCGGTTCCATCCTTAATGGCACGCGCGAAGTTTATTTCACCATTGGCTATGGTCGGGAACCCCTGTTTGATTACGCCACAGCGGGCGCGATGGCTCTGTTGGGTCAAACAGGTTGGGTGCTGCGCGGAACGGCCGTCTTCTTTAGCCTGCTCATGATAGGGGGCATAACCGCTTGGACTCGCCTCGCCTTCAACAAACGCGTGGCCCTGCTCAGCGCCGCTGGACTGGCAGTGGGTTTTTGGCCCGTCATGGCCGCTCGCCAGGGGTTGCGCTCCATTACCCTGCCCGCCCTCTTTACCCTGGCACTTTATTTTTTCTGGCGCGGCCTGCAACAAGCTGAGATTGGAGAACCTGTCCTGAGCCTGCCGAAGGATTGGAGATTAGAGACCAGTCCCACAGATTACCGATCACTGATTACTGATTACCGCTTACTGGCTTCCTGCTTACTCGCTGGCCTTTTCCTCGGCCTCACCTTCTACACCTACATTCCGGCCCGGGGGCTGTGGCTGCTGTTTCCTGCGTTGCTGCTGCTGGGCGGCCTATGGAATCGCAGCTGGCTACGGCGCGTTTGGCCAGGATCAGCGCTGGTTTTGCTCTTGGCTGGCGGGCTGGGCTGGCCACTGTTTGCTTATCTACGTGCTAATCCCAGTGCCGAAGTTCGCATTGATGAATTAAGTGTGCCACTGACGGCCGTTCTCCACGGAGACTTTTCCTTACTGTGGACCAACATCAAAGGCGGGTTGGCAATTTTTACGCTGGCAGGCGATACGGCCTGGCGCTACAACATCCCAGAACGGCCGTTGCTAGGACCAGTCATGGGCTCACTGTTTTATCTGGGTCTTGGGTTGGCGATTTGGCGATTGGTACGCGGCAAGAAACAAGATTTGAACGGCCGTCTGGCGCATGCGGCCGCACTTATCTGGCTGCTGGGTGGCTTAGCGCCTGTGCTCATCACCGGGCCAGAGCTGAGCATGACACAAGGGATGGGAATGCAGCCAGTGGTTTATTTGTTTGTGGCGTTGGCGATTGACAAGCTGTGGCAGGTAGCAGATGGCAAGTGGCAAGTGGTAAGTTTTGTGGGAGTGATTCTGCTCTTTGGCGGTACGGCCGTTATGACCGTGCGAGATTATTTTGGCACCTGGGCCAATGCTCCGGAAGTGCGGGTACAGTATGAAAGCACGATGACGGCGGTAATGGATTATTTGGCTGAGCAAGATGTGGTGGAGACGGCCGTTTCTACCATCACCCCTGGACCCTTTCACACCCCCGCCCTGGCCCAGCTAACGCTACCCCATGACGCCAGCGAACCACACTGGTTTGATGGTCGAGGCAGCCTCATCATGCCCAATGCAGACGAGGCGCTGCTGGTTTTTTCGGGATTTGCACCACTGCCAGAAGCGTTGATACCTTATTTGGAAACGGCCGTTCTGCAAGACACCCTCCCCTTGCGCCCCACAGATCAAGATCGTCCAGTTTGGATTTATCGTATCGCAGCCAATGAGGCTTTGGCCGCATGGCAAACGTGGCTGACCCCCCAATCCGCTCAATTTGGGGATGTGGCTCAGCTAATCGGGTATGATTTGTCAGCTAAAGCAATGGCTCCGGGTGAGGCAATTCAGCTCGTGACCGTGTGGCAGGTGCAAGATGCGCCGCCCGACTTGCGACTGTTTACCCATGTGGTGGGGCCAGATGGCGTGCCAGTGGCCCAGGCAGACCGGCTAGATGCGCCCAGCAGCAGCTGGGTAACGGGTGATTGGTTGGTGCAGCTGCATAAAATTATGGTGCCACAGGAAACGGCCGTAGGCCACTACCCGCTCACCATCGGCCTTTACAGTTGCCTGGATGTGGCTTGTGAGCAAACCCAACGCCTGCCGGTGCAGCAAAATGGCGCGGCCATTGGCGACAACCTTCAATTAACCGAATTGGTAATTACAGAATGAGAACGATAAACGTTTCTGAGAAAGCGCGACACAAAGCTACATCAAGGAACCACAGAGTTTCACAGAGAAAAGCTAAGAAAATCTTTGCGTTCTCTGCGTCTGCGCGGTTCGTTTTTCACTCAAAGGTGGGTTGTGGGCAGGCATAAGCGCGATTTTTGGCTGGTGCTGGGCATCACTTTTGTGGCATTTGTGCTGCGACTGTGGCAGTTGGGCCAATTGCCGCCCGGCTGGCGCGACGATGAGCTGATCAATTCGCTCGTCATTTCGCAGCATGTGCTGGATGGCAATCTGGCCGTCTACTACGCCGATGCCTCTGGACACGAGGCACTGTATCACGCGCTGAACGCGATCATGCTGGGGCTGTTTGGGGCCAACTGGGTGGGGATTCGGCTGCTCTCCGCATTTTTGGGCACGCTAACCGTGCCCCTGACCTTCCAGGTGGGTCGCAAACTGTTTGGTCGCTGGGTAGGATTCACAGCCGCAGCGGGCCTGACGGTCAGCTTTTGGGGGTTGATGTATGCCCGTTTTGGCCTGCGTCACATCCTGATGCCGATGCTGACGCTGGCAACGTTTTACTTTTTCTGGCGCGGCTTCCAAAAAGGAGATTGGAGATTGGAGATTGGAGATTTTCGCGAGTCAATCTTCAATTATTTGATAGCGGCCGTTTTCATGGGGCTGGGCTTCTACACCTATTTTGCCGGGCGTGGAGTACCGTTGATTTTGCTGGCGTTTATGGGATTTGTGTGGCTGGTAAAACGGCCGTCCTTCTGGCAGCAGTGGCGTGGCTGGGTAGTGATGCTGGTGGTAGCGGCCGTACTTGCCATCCCGCTTATCCTCACCTTGCAAGCCCAACCGGAGGCCGAAGGGCGTGTGGGCGAACTGGCCGTCCCTCTGGTAGAAGCGCGCCAGGGCAATTTTGAGCCACTGCAAGAATACGCGATTACCACATTGGGCATGTTCCACGCCACTGGCGACGATGAGTGGCTGTACAACATCCCCAATCGGCCGTTGTTTGGCGTGGTGGGTGCACTCTTTTTTTGGGGCGGTGTACTTTTGGCCCTGTTCGATCTGCTGTGGCTGGCCTGGATGAAAGTGCGCCGCCGTGCTGCTGAACCGGCCATCGTGGCGCGTGCCCTATCTGCCGCTTTTTTGCTGCTTTGGTGGCTGGCTGGCATTGCGCCAGCTTTCATCAGCGTGCCACCAGCCAGCCTGGGGCACACCATTTTGGCTCAGCCTGCGACATATATTTTGGCGGCGCTCTTAGTGGGCAGATTGGCTGGATGGCAATTTACACACCAATCTCCAATCTCCAATCTCCAACCGCTTTTGGGCCTCTTAGTTGCCTGCGTACTGATTGGCAGCATCGCTATGCGGGATTTGCCGGATTATTTCCAGCGCTGGCCGGAGCGGGGGATGGTGCGCTTTTTGTACCGGGCAGATATTCAGGATGTGGCCGATTATGTTAACTCTGAGCCGGAAATGAGCGACTTTGGCGTTTCTGGCTTGCTGGCAGGACCCTGGGATCGGACAGCTTTAGAAATTGATTTACATAATAATGAAGCCATTCGCCCCCGCTGGTTTAATGCCGAACGTGCGCTGTTGCTCAGTCCGCCGCTTAGTTTTGTGGGCTTTCCAGACACGGCCGTATCCTTTAAGCCCTTCCTAAATCCAGTTGCCCCTCGCGTAGAGGCTGGCTACTATCAGCTGGCACAAACGGAGGCACAGATATTGGCTGAGCAAACTAAGGAACGCATCTGTTTTAGCAATGGATTGTGTTTGTTAACGGCCGTTTTCGACCCTCAAACCAATCGCCTGGAGCTGGGTTGGCAGGTGGCAGAAACGTTGCAACTGCCAGCGATACCGCTCATCAGCAACCCGCCGCCGCCAGGTGTGTATGCTGGGCCGCGTTTGCAGGTGTTTGCCCAACTGCTAGACGCTGAAGGCAACTTTTTAACCGGGGACGATGGCCTGTGGGTCGATCCGGTGACGTTGCAGCCGGGCGATATTTTTTTGCAGCAGCATTGGCTTGAATTGCCAGAGGGGATTGTGGCGGAAACGGCCGTCTTCGGCCTGTATGATCCCATGACTGGTGAACGCATTCTCACCAACGACGGCCGCGATCATTTGAAATTGGAAATTGGAGATTAAAGCGATGCAGTTGGCTACAAAAAAGCGTGCCTGGTTCAAACAACCAATTGCCTTTATTTTGCTGGCGTTTGTCCTTTTGTCTTTCGCGTCCAGCGTGATCAATCCCCTGTTTGAATCAACCGATGAACTGCGCCATTATCGTTTTGTGCAGCACATCATTCAGCTAAAAAGTTTGCCGGTGCAAGGCGAAGTGGGGTGCAGCGCTCAGGGGCATCACCCGCCGCTCTTTTATACGTTAGGGGCTGTAACCACGTTTTGGATTGATACAGGCCAGCCAGTTTGCTCCCAGCTGGAAGAAAATCCTTTCTGGCAATATCGCTACTGGGAAGTGGGGAACGATAACAAAAACCTCTATTTACACACGGCCGCAGAAGCATTTCCCTGGTCTAGTGAAGCGTTGGCGGCCCACATCGTGCGCGGGCTGAATGTGCTCATCGGGGCAGGGGTTGTTTACCTGACCTGGCTGCTGGGGCGAGCAATTTGGCCGAAACGGCCGTCTTTCGCCTTGGGTGCTGCGGCGTTTGTCGCCTTTAACCCGATGTTTGTTTACATGGCCGGGTCCATTAACAATGACGTGATTGCCGCGCTAAGCGGAACGGCCGTTTTGCTGGCCAGCGTCACATTGGTGCAGTCAGACACGGGGTTGTCTCGACGTTGGGGCATTGGACTGGGTATCCTGTTTGGCCTGGCCTTGATGAGCAAGTTTAATCTGGCAGCGGTGGCGCTTTTGATTGAAACGGCCGTTACCTGGGTGGCCTGGCGTAAAAAACAGAGGCGGTTGTGGTGGGAAGTCAATCTGCTCATTGCCGGATTGACGCTACTGCTAGCAGGCTGGTGGTTTGTGCGCAACCAACTTCTGTACGGCGAGCCAACTGGTTTCCAACGGCTCACCGAGCTGTGGGGCGTGCGCAACCCAGCCGAAAGCTGGGGCGTGGCCATCTTTGAACTACCTTACACCTGGACCAGCCTGTGGGGCCGTTTTGGCTACGGCCAGGTGCCGCTACCTGATGGAATTTATATCGGCTTGCGTTGGCTGGTGGGAATTGGCTTGTTGGGACTGGTGCTGCGAGTGTGGCCTTTACGTTCGCGAGTCTTACCCTCACCCCAGCCCGTTCCCTCAAGGGAGCGGGTGCAGCCTTCCCTCCCCCTCTCAGGGAGAGGGCCAGGGTGGGGGTCTTTCCCACTGGCTTTGTTAGCACTTGATGTAATCCTTTTTTTCGCCGTGGTGTTCAACTACCTGCTGGTGAGTCCGGCCGGAGCGATGGGACGCTTCTTTTTCCCGGCGCTGCCTGCCCTGGCGCTGCTCACTTTCTACGGTCTCGCCGCCTGGCTCGATCTCATCTCGCCGCAAAAATCAGTCGGCAATCGCCAATCGCCAGTCTCTCTTTTAGCCATTCTCATAAATCTTGGCATGGCTACCCTCACCATTATCGCTATTTTTGGCTATCTGGCAGATGCCTTTGCCCGGCCAGAATCGTTTGCGGCGGATACGGCCGTACCCAACCCCAGCAACGTCCAGTTCGACAACTTCGCTATTTTGCGTGGCTACGAACTGGACAGCACTACGCTGCAACCCGGCGGCTACCTGACGCTCAATTTGTTTTGGGAAGTCATTAACCAGCCACCCGGCAACTTTTTGCTGTTTGTGCATCTGATTGACCAGGAAACCGGCACGCTCATTGCCCAGAGAGACACCCATCCCGGTTTGGGCAGCTTCCCCAGCAGCCAGTGGCAACCAGGTGACCGCTTTGTTGACACCATTCGCCTGCACGCCAGCGAGACGATGTACACACCGGCCACGGCCGATTTGCAAATTGGGCTATACGCCCCAGGCGAAAACAGTTACCGGCTAGGCGTTGCCGCCGCTGACGGCACCTTTTTAGGCGACTCCCTTCCCTTGAGCGAGATTGCTGTGGCCGAAGTAGGAAATTGGCGCGCTGATGGACAATCGTTCCCCAATTTGCTGAACCAGAACTTTTTTAACGATTTGCGCCTGACCGGGTATGAATACAATAAGCGGGTGTTGGCTCCTGGCGAATCGCTGGAGGTGACGCTTTACTGGGAAGCGCTGCGGAATGCACCGCCGGATTATTTGGTGGAGGTGGCATTATGCGAACTTCCCTGCCCAGAATGGCAACCTGCGTTGGTAACGGCCGTTTCCCCTCCCCCATCCGCGCCCACCAGCAGCTGGCAATCGGGCCAAATTGTGGCCGACACCCATATTTTGCCCTTAAGTCCCGATTTGTCGCCTAATTCTTATGGTATTCACGTCACCTTAATTGACGCTGTTACAAAAGCACCACAGAATATTGTTGCCGAGGATGGACACTACATTGATGATCGCTTATTATTATCAAGTATCCGTGTTCAGCAAATCACAGAGTAAGTTTTGACATAGAGTGCAAGGTATCTCGTGATTTGCTCAAGTAAAAGCCAAACTTGAGATCCTCTGAATTCAAGAATCTTTTTGGCTTTTACATCAACCAAAAGGCACCTCGATTTACAAACGAGTTTTAAAGGTTTTCTATTTGTGACAGCGGAACGATATAGCCAACTTCGAGTCGGTATGGTAGGGTTTTTGTTGCTTGTGGGCGGCATTATCTACATCCTGCTACCTTTTTCGGCGCTGCGCTGGGCACAAACCCCGTTTCTTGGCTTTTTTGTCGATCCCAATTTAGTCGTCAATGATTCTGGTGAGCCTGAATGGCCAACGCAGGGTGACGCGCCCCTATTGAGATACCCGGATCGGATTACGGCCGTTGATGGTCAACCAGTCACTACTGCCGAAGAATATCTGACGGCCGTAGCAAACAAAGAGATGGGTGAAGCGGTTCGCTTGACCCTGGTACAGCCACCCCCTGGTTCTGATCCTGAGCCAAGCCATCCTGAGCCAGAACGCGTAGTTGAACTCCCTATTATCCCCCTGACAACCTTGAGTTTGTGGAACCAATTCGGTCTTTTTTATCTCACCGGGTTGGTGATGTTTGTGATTGGTGTCTGGACTTTTTCAGTGCGACCCAAGGCAGAAGCAGCGCAGGTGTTTGCTTTATTTATGACCTTTGCCGCGCTGGCCGTGGGGGCACTGTTCAACATGCTAACGACCCACGAGTTTGGCCGCGTTTGGCTGTTGGCTTTATCCCTTACGCCAGGATTTTGTGTTTGGTTAGCGGCCGTTTTCCCTCATGAGATGAGTTTTGTAGAAAAATATCCTCGGGGTCGATGGTTAACATTGCTGCCCAGCCTTGCCGCTGGTTTGTGGGCTCAGCTTTGGTTATTCGACCCAGCCAATGCCTGGCATTATGCAATTCCCTGGCGCACCCTCTTTTTGCTCAATGCCGTAGCCATTCTCATCTCGATTCTTATGATGGCATATCGAGGCTACCGTTCGCCGTCACCGCTGGTACGGCAACAGGCACGGATCATTTTGAGCGGTAGCTTATTGGCGTTTACGCCTCTAGTCTTCTTTTTTATTCCGGCTTCGCAAATGATTGATGTGGCCTGGTTACCTTCGGCCTTTTACTTGCCGCCGCTGGTTGTTTATCCACTGGCCATTGCCTATACCATCATTCGCTACCGCCTGCTTGACGTAGACCAGGTGATGCGCCGGACCTTATCGTATGTGCTCATGACGGGGCTGTTGCTAGTCGCTTTTGTTCTGGTGGCAGTCGGCATCACCAATACGTTTGGCACGGTTACCGACAATCCAGTGGTTCTTTCCCTGCTGGTGGTGATATTGGTACTGCTGTTTAATCCGATGCGCTCCCGGCTGCAAGAGGCAATTGATCAGCTCTTTTTCCGGGAGCCTGTGGCGTTAGACAAGCTACTGCGCGCCTATAACCGGGCTTTGACAACGGCCGTAAATACCGATCAGGTTGCCAACAACCTGTTGAAATATGTCTCCTCTGGCGTGCCAGACACTACCCCCCATCTGTTTCTACCCGATGCGCAGATGAACTTTTACAGCAGCTATAACAATCATGTGTCTGGACGGCTAAATGTGGAGTCGCCACTGGTAACCTACATGAGCCAAACCAACGGCCCCATTGACCTGACCGAAACACGGGCCTGGCCTGAGCCATTGACTGAGCAAACGGATGCGGTGCAAGCTTTGAATGCGGCCGTTCTCGTTCCAATCAACAACGGACGTGAGCTGTTAGGCTGGCTTTCCCTTTCGCCCAAGAAAAACCGCCAGCATTTTCGCCCGGCAGAAATTAACTACATCAGTTCCCTGGTAGACCAATCACTTATTGGGCTGGAACGGGCCAACGTCATTCGTCGGCTGGAAACCCGCGTTTCTGAACTAGACATGCTCAGCCAATTCTCCCAGGCATTGAACTTCACCATTGATTTTGATGCCCTGCTGGAGCTGGTTTTCACCAACTTCCAGCGGCTGTTGGGCATTGATGACTTTTTCATCTCGCTGCGCGACAAAGCCACGAAGCAAATTTACACCGTTTTCTACCTGGAACATGGGGAACGGTACGAAGACAAAGAAGGACCCGAGCAGGTTGTAACAGACCCCAACATTCATCAGGTGGTGAATATGGGGCAGATGGTGGTGAAAGAGGACGAACACGGCCGTTCCTGGATTGCCGCCCCACTCAATGCTGGAGCCGACACTATCGGGGCTATTCACACCTTTTATCGCGAACCCAGCCACAAAATCCGTGCCCGGCAGCAGCAACTGTTCACCGTTTTTGCCGACCGCACCGCCACTGCACTGGAACGTATTGAGACCAACGAGCGGCTGCAAGAGCGCGCCGAACAGCTGGAAATCATGAACCAGGTCACCTTCTCCCTGGCCTCTACTAAAGAACTAGATCCGCTTTTAGAGCTGATTTTGGACAAAGCGATTGAACTGCTGGATACCGAAGCGGGCACCTTCATGATTACCAGGAAGGAAGATGGCGAGCTTGAGTTCCGCGTGGCGCGTGGGCCTTCTAGTGATGGACTGGTGGGACGACGTTTGCCGTTGGGGGCTGGTTTGGCAGGAACGGCCGCCCAAACAGGCCGCGCCATTATCTCCAACCGGGTACAGGAAGATGAACGTTGGTTTTCGGCCGTAGATGCTGGTTCTGACTTTAACTCCCAATCGATCCTCACCGTGCCACTGGTGCGGCAAAATACTGTTCTGGGCGTGCTTCAGGTCATCAACAAACAAAGTGGTGCTTCATTTAACATGGAGGACCAAAGCTTGTTGACCGCTTTTGCCGGCCAGGCTGTTGTGGCCATGGAAAACGCCCGATTGCTGGCGCAAACCGATGATGCTTTGCAAAAAAGTGTTGATGAGCTTTCCTTGTTGCAGCAGCTAGACCGCGATCTAAACACCACGCTTGATTTGGACCACGTCCTGAACTTGACCCTCAACCGCATGCTAAGCATTTATCAGGGCGTAGCGGGAGCCATTGCGCTGGTAAATGAAGAAAGCGAAATCTTCCGAGCCGTGACACAAGGCTATGACGAAACGTTTGACAAGACCAAGCTGTCATCGCAAAAAGGGTTGATTGGCCAGGTTATTCAGTCAGGCCAGCCTCACAATGCAGAAAATGTGCATGAGGAACCAGACTACGTAACGGCCAACTTTAATACACACGCGCAAATGACGCTGCCTTTCATTAACAAACAAGAGCTGATCGGTGTCATCTCCATTGAGAGTGACGTGATTGGTAAATATTCGGAGGAGGATTTGCAAACGGCCGTACGCATCACCAACCACGCCGCAGCAGCCATCGCCAACGCCATTCTCTATGACAAAGTCAACGAAGCCAACCAGGCAAAATCCGAATTTGTCTCCATGGTCTCCCACGAACTAAAAACCCCCATGACCTCACTGCGCGGCTATACCGATTTGATGCTATCTGGCATGACGGGCGAACTCACCGAGCAACAACACAACTTCCTGGAAATCATGGCGGCCAACATCCGGCGCATGAGCCAGCAAATCCAAGACCTGACCGACATCTCCCGCATCGAAACGGGGCAACTGCACATTGAACTCGCCCCCACCTCGTTTGTCAACGTGGTCAATGAAACCATGCAAACCGTCAAAGGCTTGTGCGATGAAAAAGAGATTTGCGTCCATCTGGAACTGCCAGAAGAACTTCCCCTCGTTATGGCCGACCGAGGACGGATGGTACAGGTCCTCACCAACCTCTTAAGCAATGCCTGCAAATATTCCCCGCCAGCTACCGACGTCACCCTCAAATTTATGACGCGCATGGTGACCCAAGAAGGGTCAGGCGAAATGCTGCCCATGGTGTACTGTTGCGTAAAAGACAGTGGCTATGGCATATCACCGGAAGACCTGGAACAGTTATTCACCAAGTTTTTCCGCTCCAATGATCCCAATATTCGCCAGGCTAAGGGCACCGGCTTGGGATTGTCTATTACAAAAGGTATCATCGAGCTGCATGGCGGCGAAATTTGGGTGGAAAGCAAGTTAGGCGAAGGCACTTCCTTCCAATTCACGATTCCCCAAGCAAAATCGTAAACATAACAAAATGGCAGCTTAAAAATAGGTAAATCGTCATCTTCGTTCCATTGACATCAACTGTTTGTGCGTTATACTTGGAACATGGATGATAAAATCATAAAATCATCAAATGAAGCACAAAAAAGTTAACCCGCAGCGCACGCATTTTGCGTGCGTTTTTTGTTTCTATTAACCTGAAGTCCCTTACTTAACCTTATGCAGAGAGGAGCGTAAAAAAATTATGGACTATGGAATGATTGGAAAGATTGAGAAATCAAAGTTCTACGCACAGGAGCCCGAACGGTTCAGTTTTGATTCTTTTAATGTCCGTCTTGAAGGAGATAGCGGCGGCGTTCATAACATTAACTATGAATCTGGTCAGTGGAATTGTGATTGTAGCTTCTTCCACACCCGTGGATACTGCAGCCACACCATGGCCATTGAACGTGTTTTAGGCGAAATGCTTGGGACTCCCGCTGTCGCTTAAACAATCGTTTCATTAACTAAAGATTGAATCAAAGCCCGGCCATCAGGTCGGGCTTTTTTTGTTATAATCACGGGCTATAGATACCATACTTATGCAGGAGCATGGCTGTGACAATTGGCGGTGTGCAGTTTGACTTAAAAGTAACTTTCCTGATCGTTTTGGCAACGGTGGTGCCCATGCTAGATTACTATGGGCACAAGTTTACCAGCACCAAAGCCTATGATCGCATCATCTGGTATTTTGTCATTCCAATGCTGGTAATTTTGCTTCTTCTGCGGGAATCTCCTGCCGAGTATGGGTTTCGTTTGGGTAAATGGCAAACAGGGTTGGCCTGGGTGGTCGGAGCCTGCACGGGGATGACTCTAATTTTGTGGTTTGTGGCCCGGCAACCGGGAATGCAGCAATATTATGAAGCGCGGGCACCACAGGAGATTTGGC
This sequence comes from Promineifilaceae bacterium (SeqCode), assembly GCA_050292445.1. GTDB lineage: Bacteria > Chloroflexota > Anaerolineae > Promineifilales > Promineifilaceae > Leptofilum. The sequence continues at coordinate 40,875 of JBNKLQ010000002.1, forward strand.
GTATCATTTATTTGAATGGCCTGGATCTGTTTGGCTGGGAATTTATGTGGCGGGGATTGATGCTCTTTGCCTTTGCCCGTGCTTTTGGGCCTGGTGCAGCCATCTTTTTGCAAGCGGTACCCTTTGCTTTTATGCATTTGGGTAAGCCAGAGGTAGAAACCTTGAGTACGATTTTTGGCGGAGCAGGTTTTGGCTTTATTGCCTGGCAGTCGGAATCGTTTTTATATCCCTGGCTGATTCATTGGTTTATTGCCACATTTACGATGATTATTGCGTCGCGAGTATAGAGCAAATCACAAAAAGAATTTCGAATTGGGAAGCACGGTTTCTTGTGAGTTGCTTAAGTAAAAGCCAATTTTGAAATTGACTTAATTCAAAAATCATTTTGGCTTTTACAGAAAAAGTTGACTTCATGGAAAAAATCACGCTGGATATTACAGAGATGGCGCATGGTGGCTCGGCGATTGGCCGGGCCAACCGGGGGCGCACAGTTTTTGTGCCGCTGACAATACCTGGAGAAAAAGTTCGAGCGCAAATTATTTCGGAAAAGAACAAATATGCACAGGCAAAATTGGTGCAGGTGTTGCAAGCGTCAGCGGAACGGGTAATGCCCCGCTGCCAACATTTTGCAGTATGCGGTGGCTGTCATTTTCAGCATATGTCTTACTCGGCGCAGTTAGCAGCGAAGGAAAGCGTGGTGCGGGATCAGCTAGCGCGGCTGGGGGGCTTTAAGCAGGCCAACGTGCAATCAGTGCTGCCCAATCCTGAACCGTGGGCGTATCAAGTAGAAATGGTGCTGAGTCCTGTGGGAAACGGCCGTCTCGGTTTCTGGTCACCTGTCAAGCGTGAAGTGATTCCGATTGAAGAATGCCCTATATCACGGCCAGAACTGGTGGCTCTGCTGCATGACGTGGAGCTGGATTTACCCGGCTTGCGCAAGCTCTCTTTGCGGGTAGGCGATGATGAGGCGCTGCTGGCAGCCATCGAAGTGGATGGTGTGGAGCCACCCGAACTGGAGGCAGATTTCCCCGTTTCCGTAGCCATTGTGCTGCCAGACAAAACGGCCGCTTCCCTCGTTGGTGATCTTTATTCGGTACAGCAGGTAAACGGCCGTGACTTTCGCGTCTCGCCGGGGGTGGGGATGACGTCTAGCCCAGCTGGCATGGCCCTGGTGGTGGAAACAGTGCTGCGCTATGCGGCCCTTACCGGTGAAGAAAATGTGGTGGAATTATACAGCGGCGCAGGTACGCTCACCGCTTTTTTGGCGGGACAAGCTGGCGAACTTGTGGCGGTGGAACGTAATCCAGACGCCGTGGCCGATCTGGCCGTTAATTTGGATGACCTGGACAACGTGAACGTTTTCGAGGGTGAGGTGGAAGCAGTACTCCCCTTGATGCCTGAAAGCGTTGAGTTAATGGTGGCTCACCCCTGGGCCAATGGATTATCTCGGAAGGCAGTTGCAGCGATTATTGCTGCCAAACCAGAGCGGTTTGTTTATGTAAGTTCTGATGTGGCAACGTTGGCAAGAGACGGCCGTTCCTTGCACAAAGCTGGCTACCAGTTAGTTGAAGTCCAACCTATCGACATGCAGCCGCAAACCTTCCACATCGAAACCGTTTCCCTTTGGGAACGAAGAGATTAAGAAGCCCCTTGGCTTTTTAATCCTCATCATCTTTATCATCTTTGTCTCCCCCTTGCTGCGGAAAACGGAAAAACTGATCGGCCAGATTGGAGGGCAGCCGAATTTCGCCAAACTGACGTTCATAGTTGGCAATATTTTGGGCCAAGGCGCTTTGCAACATTTTGGCATGCATGGGGGACATAATTACGCGAGAAAGCACGCGGCCACGCGGCATTCGCGGCAGCACTTGGGCAAAATCAAGCACAATCTCCCCAGGCGTGTGGCTAATAAAGGCGAGGTTGGCATAAACGGCCACCAGCTCCTTGGGAATATCAATGGCAATTCGCTTTTGCCCTGGTTTAGGCTGTTGTGGTTTGGGGGTTTCGTCGCTCATATTTATCTCCATTAACAAAAGTAATCCTACTGTGTAAGATACTTCAACTGCCCCGTTTTGAAAAATACAGCCGTTTGTGTCCTGGTGCCAGCCTGTGTAAAATAGCGTCGTTCCGTGAGACTCTTGGTAAACGCATCAGGTTGTTTTGTAAAACGGCCGTCATCATTTGGGGGATGATTGTGTTCAACAAAAGCAATTTACTTTCTTATTTTGTGACTTTATTTGTGGGCATTATTTTGGGAGCAGGAGGGGCAACGCTCTCAGGGCGGGTGCAGCCAGCCGACATTGTGATCCAGCCGCCAGCGCCCACAGCTTTGCCCGAACCTACGGCGACGCCAGGACCATTACGGGTTTTTGTGAACGGAGCTGTTGCCGCCCCGGCCGTGTATGAATTGGCACCAGACGCAATTTTGCAGCAGGCCATTGAGCAGGCTGGTGGATTCACAGCAGAAGCAGATACGGCCGTTGTCAATCTCGCACTGCCCTTGCAGGATGGAATGCAAATTTATGTACCCACCCTGGATGAAACGGCCGAACAAGTGCAAGCCATCATCAATACTCCCTCAGTGCGAACAGAAGGTATTGAGCTGGATTTGGCGGACGATACGGCCGTTACCGCCGATGGCGAAACAGTTAACATAAACACAGCAGATGTGGCCCAATTAGACACCTTGCCCGGTATTGGTCCCAGTACGGCCGAAAAGATCGTAGAATATCGGGATACCAACGGACCCTTTGCCACCATCGACGAGATCATGAGCGTCTCTGGCATTGGCCCCGCAAAATTTGAGCAAATTCAATCATTTATCACCGCTGGCGAATGAGCGTCTAACCAACTTGCGGGAGGGTTGGCGGGAAACCAAGACGACAATATGAACCTTCCGCAGGCTTGACACTATGCCCCAAGAGACCTTCCTGACAGCCACCCTGGCCCGATTGGCCAGCATTCCGTTCCGGTTTTTAAGACGGCCGTTCACCCCACCCAAAAAAGCACTCATTCTGCATCCCTGCTGCCTCAGCCAGGTAATGTTGGCCACGCCCTTGCTGGCTGTTCTGGCCAATGCCTTCCCCAATGCACGCTTCGATTGGGCCGTCAGCGACTGGGCCAGACCGGCCATTGCCAAGAACCCACACCTGCGCGAGCTAATCGATACTGGCGATCTGGGCATCACCTCTATGTCCCAGAGTGACCTACGCGAGCTAATTTTCCAGCTCAAGCAGCAGGCATACGACACCTGCTTCATTTTAGGACGCTCCAGCTCGCTGTCCTGGGTAGCCTGGCAGGCAAGCATTCCCCAGCGCATTGGCGTGGCTTCTGGCGGGCGCGGCTTTGCCCAAACGCTGGTTGCCCCCGTACGCACCGGCCAGCAACACGCCACCGACGTTTATCTCTCTATAGCAGCCGCCTGTGGCATTGACATGTCACCGGGCGAGCGCCCCCCAATGGCTTTTTACCCAGCAGATGATGATCGAACGGCCGTTACTCAGCGCCTGATCGATGAGTTGGACTGGTTGGGCGATGTGCCGCTGGTGGTGATCCATCCAGGGGGCGGTGAAGGCTCCGTTTATGAAGATCCTATAAAGCGGTGGCCCAGCGAACGGTTTGTGCTGCTGGCCAATCATTTAGTGCGACAGCACAAGGCGCGCATCTTGCTGGTAGGCAGTGAACACGACAAGGCGCTGGCCACAGACATCGCTGGAATGACCTCTGTGCGTTGCACCAACTGGGCAGGACGCGTTACGTTGGGAGAATTGGGCGCGCTGGGCGAGATTGCCAAATTGTATGTGGGCAACGACACGGGGCCAACCCACATTGCCGCAGCGATGGGCTGCCCGACGCTGGCCATTTTTGGGCCAAGCAATCCCGCTATTTCTGCGCCATTTTCCCCCAAGGCAGACCGGGTGGTTACCTTGTGGCAGGGGGGAGAGGAACGGCCGTTTTCCTGGCAAGAAGGCGTCACCGTGAGCGAAGCGATCAAAGCCGCCGACAAGCTGCTGCGCCTGCGCGGGTGATCATAACCTGACAGGTTTACAGCAGAATTTAGTCAAAATGGTTCTTTGCATGCAAAATTAGCCTAATTTCCTGCTCATTCCGAAAACCTGTCAGGTTTAAGCTACTTAATCACCACCGGCGTATAAACCCGATACACCACAATCTCCACCGCGCCAATATCACACCGCTTCGACTGTGGCCGCTCTAACCCACGCTGGTCGCTGGCCAGGCAGGCGTTGCCACCGCTGCCCGGTTCAGCCGGATTGCCCGCATCAATTACGGGGCTGGTAAGTTTGGGGCTATGGTAAGCAGCCCCATCTGCTAAGAGGGAAGTGATTTGGTTGAGGTCAGGATTGATACCCTGAATATCACCCGTGGCTGTGAGAAAAGTGCAGCTCTGGTCGCTGGCCAGATTGTAACCATTGGAAACGGCCATACCCCCACTGGCACCACAAGCCACCTGTCCTGAAGCTGACGAGATAATGGAATTGCCCATGGTGACGGTACCCCCATTAATAAAGAGTGAGGTGCCGTTGGTCAGGTGAATCGTCACATTATTCAACGTGGCGGAGCCGCTGTTATTGTACAAACCGGGGCCGTTGTTGCTGGGCTGATTTTCAAGGTCAGAGTTGCGGCTAAGCGTACTGTTATTGGCAATGAGCGTACTGGTGTTGTATATCCCCGCCCCGGTTGGCCCCTGATTTTGCACCAACGCACTGTTGGTTAGGGTTGCCTGACCGCTGTTGTAAAGGCCACCCCCAACCAATGCGGCTATATTGCCGTTGCCTACGTTGGTATTGGTTACCTGTAGGTTGCCCAGATTGTAAATTCCTGCGCCATTTTGGGCTTTGTTGCTGGTAATGTCCAGGTTCAGCAGGGTAAAGTCGGCGCCGGCTGCATTATAAACACCACCGCCAAACTGCGTGGTCTGCGTGTCGGTTGAGCCATTTTGCCTGATGCTTGTTTGCTCATCTAAAATGGCAATTCCGTTATTGTAAATCCCAGCACCGTTGGTGGCAAAGTTGAGAACCAGGGCTAGATTATCGGCCATAAGGGTACCGTTGTTGTAGATGCCGCCACCGGAAACGGCCGCTCCCATCTGAATCGTCACGTCAGTAAGCTGAACTTCGCTGCCGCTGCTGGCAATGTAAAGTCCGCCCCCCAAACCCGTGCCATTGGCCTCATTGCTGCTCAGGGTTACGTTGGTCAGCGTTAGGTCACCGCCGCTGAGCCGGATGCCACCGCCGTTACCGTTGGTGATACTGCCATTTTGGATAATCATGTTTCGCATTTCGACGGTGGGACTACCTGTGATGGTTACGGCCGTTCCGCTATTTTGGGCATCAATAATGGTTTTTTGTCCTACAAATGTCAGTGATTTATTCAGCGTAATAGTTTCACTATAGATTTCATTGACACCGAGATCTGGGGCAAACTCCAAAATATCTCCACTGTTGATGGTATTGATAGCGGTTTGAATTGATGAAAAATCACACGGGTTACTGGTGCTCTTACAAATAGTCCAAGTGTCAGCTCTAGCCGGTTCCACATCAAGCTGCCACACAAACAATGATAAAAACAAGAATAAACAAATTTTTAGCCAGGGAACCACTGGCAAACGATCTTTTTGCTGCAACATAAAGAACCCTCCGACGCAAAGGAATCATTCAGGACACATAATAATTGTTGGTAATACGAATTATAAATAGTGGGCGGGAAAATAGTTCCCACGGTGTCGCCTAAAAATAAAGGACCCGCTTGAAGTGAAGTATGGGGTTATTTCACCTTCACCATTTCATCATTGTATCGTAGTTAGTCTCACTTACGAGGGTAGTTAAGAGGTTGTGGCGAGGTGAGTGTCCGCTAATAATTCGTTTGTCTGGCAATGGATTACTCGTATTTTGGGAAACGGCCGTTACAATTCAACCTAGTATCCCACCTAACTTGAGTCACATTTGGAGACATAACATGACACAATCAGATATTCGGCCAATTCTGGCCGAAAGCCGCGCCTGGAAAACGGCCGTGGCCCCCTATCAGAAGCCAGACCTGCGCCGCAGCGTGTGGCAAATCATCAACACATTAGTACCCTACTTCTTGATCTGGGTATTGATGGTACCCGCGTTCCGTATTTCCTTTTGGCTAGCGCTGCCGCTCATTATTTTGAACGGAGGATTTACCGTGCGCGCTTTTATTATTTTTCACGATTGTGGTCATGGGGCCTTTTTCAGCTCCCGCCGTGCCAACGAAATTGTGGGCTTCATCACCGGCCTCGTTGCCTTCACCCCCTTCTTTGCCTGGCGACACGGCCACGCCCTGCACCATTCCGCCTCTGGTGACCTGGATCGCCGAGGCGACGGTGACGTGTGGATGATGACCGTCGATGAATATTTAGCTTCTCCCTGGTGGTTGCGGGCGGCGTACCGCATTTATCGCTATCCGCTTGTTTTGTTTGTGATATCCCCGCTGATCTTATTCCTGTTTGTGCACCGCATTCCCCTGAAAGGGCGCAAGCGGGAACGCCGCAGCGTTTGGCTCACCAATGTTGCTTTGGTGGCAATTGTCACCTTGATGAGCCTGCTGATTGGCTTCAAAACGTACGCCATTTTGCAGGTTTCTATCGTTGGGTTGGCGGCAATGGCTGGCGTCTGGCTTTTTTACGTGCAGCATCAGTATGAAGAAGTGTACTGGCAGCGGCACAACGCCTGGGATTACGCCACGGCCGCAGTTGAAGGTAGTTCGTTTTATAAATTGCCCAAGATTTTGCAATGGTTCACCGGGAATATTGGTTTCCACCACATTCACCACCTCAGCCCGCGCATTCCTAACTACAACCTGGAGCCGTGCCACAACGCGAACCCAGAGCTGCATGTAGAGCCACTGACGTTGCTGCAAAGCTTCAAATGCATTCGCTACCGGCTGTGGGACGAAGCCAACTTTCGCCTCATCGGCTTTGGCGAACTGAAGAAAATCGCCCGCGCTTAACTGTTTGAGTGGTGGCCAACTTTCGTTGGCCACTTTTTATTTTTGGGGGGAGGTTGGGGAAACCTATGCTGCCTCGATTTCCACGGCCAAACGCAAGCCCATGCCCTTTAGCAGCGCATTCAGGCTGGAAAGCTGCGGATTCCCGCTGGACGACAACATACGGTAAAGATTCTCTCGATTCAGAAATGTCTCCTGCGCTACCTGAGAAAAGCCGCGAGCTTCAGCAATGTCACGCAACGCCAACAGGAAAACCTCCTGATCGTTTTCTTCCAGAGCGGCATTAAGGTAAGCGGCCGCTTCTTCAGGATTTGTCAGAGATGCTTTCAACCCATCTTCATACTTTGCCGTAATTTGGTTCATTTTGTCCTCCGCAGATAATCAGCCCAATACGCCTGAGCTTGTACTATGTCTCTCGATTGCGATTTTTTGTTACCACCATACAACAAAATGACGACCGTATTGCCCCGTCGTCCGAAATAAACTCTGTAACCTGGGCCATGAGGAATTCGCAATTCGCTGACACCACCGCCCACGCTCTTACAATCACCAAAGTTGCCGAGACGAATTCGATTGAGGCGCACCCGAATCTTTGCCCGCGCTTGTCGATCTTTTAACCCTTCCAACCAATTTCGGAAAGGGTTTTGACCATGATCCGTCAGGTATTCAAGCAGTTCAATTTGGGCGTCACTCATGAAAGGAGTGTAGCATAAAAGCTACAAAATATGAAACGTTAACTTTAATGTGTATTTTGAACGGATTTGTGACACGACAGTATGCTAAAATTCAATCACTTCACCGCGCAGAGTAAGCGATACGGCCATGTGAAGTTTTTTGCTAATTTTGTGCCAGAGTAAGGGGGAATTTTAGGATGCTTCGCCACAATAAATTGCTTAGCTTAACATTATTTCTGAGTTTCTGTCTATTGCTGGTCTCTCTGTGGCAATTTTTCATAAAACCAACAGTATTAACCCGGCGATATGAGAGTGAGATACACGATGTTCTCGTGAATTACGAGCGCACGGTTTTTAGTATTGAATCACACCAAAATCCAGCTCTTCTATCACAAGTCGCTCAAGGCGATTCGTTAGCCTATCTTGAAAAATATCGATGTCCTGAATGTCCAACTGTACCTGTTGTCATAAATGTTAATATTAAGAATCTGAGAGTTTTGGAATATTCAGATACCCATGCTGAAGTATCTGCCAGAATTGAGATTGCTATTGTGTCGGCAAGCCCGAGTACTCGTGAGATTCTAAGCGAGTGCCGAGCAACAGCTACGGAGGGAACACACGCTATGGTAAGAGAAGGCGGAAGGTGGAAGATTATTGGGGGAAACGGCCGAGCTGACACTTGGACCCCACC
>JBNKLQ010000003.1:0-47021 GCA_050292445.1 Promineifilaceae bacterium (SeqCode)
GCCCTGGAAAACCTGAACCATTTTGGCTCTTTGTACAGCGGCGAGACGCATGATCCCCTGGAGGTGTTGAGCTGGGTAGATTTGCAGGACGATGCCGATAAAAAAGTGGCTAATTTTAGCAAAGGGATGAAGGCGCGGCTAAACGTGGCCCGCAGCCTTATCCACAAGCCCAGGCTGCTCTTTTTGGATGAACCCACAGCGGGCCTGGACCCGGTGAATGCCCGCAGGGTTAAAGATTTAGTCTTGCGACTGCGCCAGGAGGGCACGACGGTGTTTGTCACTACGCACAACATGAGCGTGGCTGACGAGCTGTGTGACCGGGTGGCCTTTATTACCGCCGGTAATATCAGCGTCATTGATGCCCCAGCAACGTTAAAGCAGCAGTACGGTAAGCGGGACGTGCTGGTGGCTTACCGCAACGGCTCTGAAATGGTGCAGGAACAATCTTTTGCGCTGGATGGCCTGGGCCATAACCAAACATTTATCCGGCTTTTGCAGTCAGTCCAACGCCTGGAAACGATTCATACACAGGAGACGACGCTGGAGAATATCTTCATCCAGGTGACAGGCCAGGAGTTAAACACATGACCCGGTTACTTTCCACAATGAAAACGGATGTCGTGGTGCAGGTGCGCACCAATTTGTACACCATCGGTATTGGCGTGGGCGTGTTAGTAGCCATAGCCTTGTCGCAGCTGGCCAGCCCGGAACTGCTGGTTTCGTTGATTCCTACGCTGATGCTGCTGGTGGTGGGTGGCTCGACGCTGCTGTATGTATCGGCCATGATCATTTATGAGAAGGATGAAGGGACGCTGTGGGCGATGATTGTGTCGCCGGTACGGCCGTTTGAATATCTCTGGTCCAAAATTATCACCCTCACTGCTTTGGCCACGCTAGAAGCCGTGGTGATGATTGGCGGGGCAATGCTCATCATGTCTTTTGCCGGTGGGCTGACGCTGCCGAATTTGCCCTTGCTGCTGCTGGGCATTGTGGCCATCGGCATTTTGTACACGCTCATCGGTATTGTGCTGGTAGTGCGCTTCAACTCAATCACGGACTACTTGCTACCGATGGCTGGCTTTGCCCTCATTTTGCAGCTGCCATTTTTGTACTTTTTGGGCTGGGTGGAGCATTGGAGCTTTTTGCTCATTCCCACCAGTGCGCCAACGATGTTGATGGTGGGTGCATACCGGCCATTGGCGAGTTGGGAATGGGTGTATAGTGTGGGGGTTACGGCCGTACTCCTCATTGGCCTCTCGTTTTGGGCGTACCGTGCGTTTCAGACGCACATCATTGAAAAGGTAGGGTAACAACATGCTAATGACACAATTGGTTACCAAACTGGGGCGCAACGACGCCAAACTGATCGGGCGCGACAGCTTTTTGATTTTCATGTTTCTCTTCGCCGCCATTATTGCCCTGGTGTTGCGCCTGGGCATGCCAGCGCTGAACAGCTACCTGCTGGAAGCGGGCATTATGCCCGGCGATACCATCAAAATTAGCCTGTCTGATGTGTATCCCATGCTGGTGGCCTATATGGCCCTGTATACTGGCGCGCTGCTGGTGGGCACCGTGTTTGGTTTTGTGCTGCTAGATGAAAAAGACCAGAACACACTCAAGGCCATGTTGGTGACACCGGTGCCGCTGAGCAAATACCTGACTTACCGGGTGGGGATGTCGGCTGTTTTTGCTTTTGCCATCGTTTTAGGCATGGTGCTCATTATCAATCAATCGCTGTTGCCCCTGTGGCAGATGGTTCTGTTTGCCGCCGCTGGTGCGTTGGCGGCGCCCATTGTCACCCTCTTTTTTGCCGTGCTGGCCGAAAATAAAGTGCAGGGGTTTGCCTACTCTAAATTCGGCGGCATTTCTGGCTGGTTTATCATGGTTGGCTGGTTTATTCCCCAGCCGTGGCAGTGGATTTGTGGCATCTTTCCCCCATTCTGGATCGCCAAAGCTTACTGGCTGGCCCTGGAAGGCAGCAGCTGGTGGTGGCTTGTTCTGCTGGTGGGGGTTGCGCTGGAATTGGCTCTGATTGGCTGGTTTATCCAGCGGTTCAACAAGGTAGCTTATCGGTAGAATGAGTGAAAAGTGAAAGAGTGAAAAGTAAATAGTTTGCTTTCTTTTTACTATTCACTTCTTACTCTCTTCCATCCTCCACCAGCACTTCTTGCAGTGGCTCCACTCCAATTTGCTGCACCAGGAAGTGTGCAATGGTCGCTTTCTGGTTAGAGGTTTTGACATTGGGGTCTGGCTTGGCGGCGTTGGTGACGTAATCCACAACTTTTTCAGAATTGGCTACTTTTTCGGTAAGAGTAACCATTTCCTCCAGACTGTAATTGTTCACAAGTTGCCAAATAAGCTTGTCGGCGCTAGTCGGTTTAATCTGGGCCATCGCTTCGGGACTGAGTCCTTGCATGGCCTGGGTAAGCAGCAGTTCCACGTAAGCCTGGCCGCCATTTTCCAAAATCATAAGGGCGATGCTTGATTTGGCAAAGTTTTCTGGTGCTTTGGGGTCCAGCAGCTTTTCTAAATCGCCTTTGCGCTGCTCTTCTTGCTCGCGAGTGAGGGTGGCGCGGGAAGTGATCGTGTACCAGGCAATGTCGTACAGTTCGGCCATGGAGGGGTAATAGTCGAGCAGGCGGGTGACGGCCGTTCGTCGTTTGTTCATCAATTCCAGATCGATTTGGGTACGAGCCAGGTTTTGGAACTGATCATATAGCCAACCCAGATTGAGGGCGACTTCGCCTTCCTGTCCATCATCCCCAATACGTTTGGCCAGTACAAACCGGGTGCGAATGATTGCCTGGAAACCCACACCCACACTCAAAATTTGCAGGCTGGGGTTCATCTCCGTCATCGTGACACGTACCACAACCAGGGCGATCATGGCCGCCACCACGTTGACGCCGATCAAAATCCAGGCCCAGCGCGTGCGCAGTGCTTCGCGCGGATAGGTTTGGAAGGTAGAAACGAGTTCGGCCGTGGCGACAGTTGCGCCCAGCAATCCAACCAGAATGTACGGCGAGATACGTGCCATAAAGCCGTACACATTTGTTTGCAACGGTTCTACCCAAGCGGGTGTTGTCTCGGTAATGGGGAAAACAATAATGGTAATGAGGGCGACTAAAATCAGAAGAAAGAGGCCGATGAAAATTTTTAGGCGACGTGTAAATTTGGTACGACGACCAAACATCATTTCTTCAGGGGCAGGGGCAGCCATGGGCAAAATCCGGTTGGGGAGGTGGGTAAGTTAGAGATTAAACCAGGCTGCCGTTCAGGTAAACGCGCGCTTCACTGGTAATGGCTACCAACATGCCGTCAGGGCTTTGTGTGTCGTTACGCATCACCACAAATCCAGCGCTGGATAGGTCGCGCAGAACTGACAATGTCTTTCCCGGCAGCGTCCAGGTTTCGGCGGCAACCTCACTGGGACTCATCGCCCCGCGCTTGGCTAATGTTTGTAATACTTTGCGCTCTTCTTCTTCTAATTCAAACCGTTTCATCTGATTGCTCCTGCTAAATGATGCCTTCATTATAGCATAAACTCACCACAAACTTATTGTCTTTTTTGTTCATTACAAAGAAACGAAGTAGCCGCTCGGAATTAACTTAGCGATTTCGTACCGAACGGCTACTTTAAGCTCATTCGCCAATTCCATATTTTATTTACGAATGGGCATGAAGGAACAAAAGAAACCAAGATATCCATTTTGTTCCTATTTCGCTTTGTTTATTCGTGATCTTGTACAAAAACAGACGGCCGTTTGCTATACTTACGTCCCATGCAGCTTATCGATGGCCAGATTCCCCAAGAAAAATTATGGCGTGCCCTGGTTGTGTTGCCGCCAGAAGAGCCGCTGGGTCGCGCCTGGCAGCTGGCACTGGCGCTGGCCCGAGCCAATAATGGGCAGCTTCTTGCTGGCATTTACATCCCCGATATGAATCCGGCAGCCCAAAAAGCGGCACGGGCCAAAGCCGAGAGAATTCGGGCGTTGGACCCAGATGCGGAAGACGTATTCATCTTGATCATGACCGCAGTTAACTTTGACAAAGCGCTGGCAAAATTTGTGGGAGAAGTGGCGATTGACCTGCTGGTGGCTCATGTCGATGGTCCCATTGCCTTCAATTTAAACCGGGTGTCTTGTGCCGTGGCGGCGCTGCGGGGGGACAATGCGGATGTGGTGGGCGAAACTTCCGTTGCCACTCCAGACAAACTCACCCACATTGTGGTGCCCACTTCTGGCGGTCCGAACACAGCTCATGCCCTCACATTTTTATTGCCGCTGACGCACAAGGTGAAGGTAACGGCCGTTTACATCGCCCCCGAATACTTGGAAAATGAACAGGCATTGGGGCGCGCCCGACTGCGCCAGCTCATGCAGTTCGTCGATGCCAACGACCGCATTGATACAAAAGTGGTAACCGCGCCTTCTATCATTGCCGGTATTACTGATCTGGCCAAGGAAGAATGTGATTTGGTCATAGTGGGAGCCAGCCAGGAAAGCTCCATCGACAAGCTTTTGTTTGGCGATATTCCTGCGGCCGTCGTGCGCCAGAGCCGCAAGCCAGTGGTGATTGTGCGCCAGCCACGCAGCCGCCTGGGTAGCTGGGGCAATAAAGCATCTTGGCGCTTGCGCCAATTTTTGCCGCGCATGGACATTAGAGATCGGGTAGAAGCATACACACGCATCCGGCGCAGTGCCCGACCTGACCTTGACTTCTATATGCTCATCTCGCTCTCCACCATTATTGCCGCCCTGGGGTTGATTCTTAGCAGTCCGGCTGTGGTCATTGGCGCGATGCTGGTCGCCCCGCTCATGTCGCCGATGGTCGGTACAGGCCTGGCGGTGGTGCTGGGTGACACGCGATTTATTCGGCTCTCGCTGGGGGCAGTGGCGCGAGGTGTACTCCTGGCGATCAGTTTTGGCGCATTAACGGGCCTCTTGCACATCAACCAGCCTGCTACAGCGGAGATGTTGGCCCGTACCCAGCCGACGCTGATCGATCTAGCTGTCGCTCTGTTTTCTGGTTTGGCCGGTGGCTATGCGCTGGCGCGGTCCGATGCGGCTGGGGCGCTGCCGGGGGTGGCCATTGCTGCTGCTTTGGTGCCGCCGCTGGCCACCGTGGGCATTTCGCTAACGGCCGGTCGTTTTGGCCAGGCGTTGGGTGCCATGCTGCTCTTTACCGCCAACTTTGTCTCGATTAGCTCCGCCACGGCCTTGATGTTTCTTGTTCTGGGTTTTCGCCCGACGGCTGCCCAAAAATCACGTCGCACGGTGCAGGCACGCAGCGGCCGTGTGGCCCTCGTTTCTTTGGGTGTGGTGACGGCGCTCATCTTGGGCTTTACGTACCAACTGGCACAGGAACAGGCGCGCGAGGCCCGTATCAATGAAGTGGTAGAGGAAAAGCTGGACGAGATAGCGGAGGCAACCTTAAACGAGCCGCCAGTGCTGACGTTTGAGGGTGATTTGCTAACGCTGAACATTACGGCCCGATCTACCTCACCCTTGCCCCATCACGTGGCAGAAGAGCTGCAAACAGCCATCGGGGCCACGCTGAAGGATGAAGGCATTTTAGAGAGTGTGGCGCTGACCTTGGAAGTAATCGAGGTAACACAACTAGACCCCGAAATACCGCCCACTCTCACACCCACCCCCACGCCAACCTTAACCTTCACGCCTGGTCCAACCCCCACGCCCACCGCAACCCCGACCTTAACACCCACGCCGCTGGCCACGGCAACCCTCACTCCTACGGTGCTGCCCACAGACACGCCTACGCCCACCCCGACAATAACGCCAACCTTTACGCCATCGGCCACCCCCACAGCGACGCCGAGAACGGCCGTTGTCACCTACCCCTTTGGCACCAATTTACGCCTGGAACCCAGCTTGAGCGCTGAGATTTTGGCGGTGCTGCCGGTCGATACGGTTGTTGTTTTGTTGGATGGGGTGGAGGCGTTTGATGGCATTGTCTGGCAGGAAGTAATGGTAGATGGGCAGATCGGTTGGTTGTCTGCCGAGTTTTTGGTAGCGCCTTGATTTTGCCCCAGAGGGGAAAGGGTCCCTGTGGCTAAGGCATTGTGGCCAGAGAAAATTGACCAGGTCTCATTCTAAATAGCATCCAGACACGAATTTTCGGATAGCCAAAGTTGTTTTTACGCCAAAATTTTGTATAATTCCGTCCGCCTTCTGGTGAATTTTTAATGGTTGGCAAACGGCCCTGTAGCTCAATTGGCAGAGCAACTGACTCTTAATCAGCAGGTTGAAGGTTCGAGTCCTTCCAGGGTCACTTTTATAAGTCCGCTCTTTGGGAGCGGCTTTTTGTTTGGTAATGAAAAATAGTCGTGAGGAGTGAGCATTCTCAAATGTGAACAGCTCAAACCGAGACGCATCTGTGGATGCTTACCTCGCATTCGACAATCTGCACTAAGAATCCATCATGCAAAACATTATCCTTACTGGCTTTATGGGCACGGGCAAGACAACCGTTGGTAAGCTGCTGGCCGAGTGGCTGCAACGGCCGTTTATCGACACCGATGCCCTGATTGTGGAACGCGACGGCCGTGCCATTGCCGACATTTTTGCCCAGGATGGTGAGGCCACTTTCCGGGCCTGGGAACGCACCGTGGCTTTGGAGCTGGCCCAACGGCAAGGACTGATCATTGCAACCGGCGGGCGCTTGATGCTGGATGAGGAAAATGCGGCGGCTTTGTCGGCATCTGGACGAGTGTTTTGCCTGACGGCCGTTCCCCAAACAATCCTGGCGCGCGTGCAGGATGATACAAAACGGCCGTTGCTCGATGTGCCACATCCGGCTGAACGGATTGCATTTTTGTTGGAGACCCGACGCGAGGGATACGGCCGTTTCCCCCAAATTCGTACTGACGGCCAAACGGCCGCACAAATCGCAGAGGAGATCGCTTTGAGCATAAAATCTGATGGCGATTTTGTAGCCCATAGAGGGGAAAAGATGACATTTTTAGATATTGCGAATCGTCCACAAAAGGAGTTATTGCCCGGTTTGCGCGTGCAAAGTTTTTGGGGTGAACAGATGCTGGTGATTACAGTTGAGTTAGACGCAGGGACAATCGTGCCGGAGCATAGCCATCCGCATGAACAGGCTGGCACCGTGATTGCTGGCGAGTTGAGCTTGACCATTGCGGGTGAACTGCGCCGCCTCAAGCCTGGTGACGCCTACATCATTCCCGGCGATGTATTGCACAGCGCCGAGGCCCACATGGACACGCGCCTTTTTGAACTGTTCAGTCCCGTGCGTGAGGAGTACAAATATTAATGACTGACCCCATCTGCCTGCCTGTTACCCATCCCACTGGCCAGTACGATGTACTGGTTGGCGCGGATTTACTGACCAACCTGGCCGAACATGCCCACATTCGTGGCCCAATTGTGCTCATTACCGACAGCAATGTGGGGCCGCTGCACGCCAGCCGTCTGGGCGATGTCACCTGTGTGGTAACGATTCCAGCCGGAGAGCAGTATAAAACGCTAGCCACCATAGAAACCATTTACAGTCAGCTTCTGGATGCTGGCATTGACCGGCAGGCGACAGTAGTGGCTTTAGGCGGCGGTGTTGTGGGAGATATGGCCGGGTTTGTGGCGGCTACCTATATGCGCGGTGTCGATTTTGTGCAATGCCCCACTACCTTGCTGGCGATGGTGGATGCTAGTGTCGGCGGCAAAACGGGGGTTGATTTGCCCCAGGGTAAAAATTTGGTAGGGGCGTTTAAACAGCCAACGGCCGTTCTGGCCGACATCACCACCCTGCAAACCCTGCCTCCAGCAGAATTTGCTTCTGGCATGGCGGAGGTGGTGAAGCACGGGCTGATTAGTAATCCTGACTTGTTTGAGAGATTAGAGATTGGGGATTGGAGATTGGATATTGGAGATTCATTGCTTAATCTCCAACCTCTGGTGGCCACAGCCATCGAGGTGAAGCGCGATGTGGTGCAAGAAGACCCCTTTGAGCAGGGGCGGCGGGCCACACTGAATTTGGGCCACACCTTTGGCCATGCGGTGGAGCAGGTGAGCGGCTACCGGGTGCGGCACGGCGAGGGCGTAGCGATGGGTTTGGTGGCGGCGGCTAATTTATCTGCCCGGTTGGAATTGTGCGATCCGGCCCTGCAAGGACGTATCGAGGCGGTGCTGCAAGCGCAAAATCTGCCGACGCGCATTCCGGCGGAATTTGAGCCAAAAGCAATCTACCAGGCGATGTTTAGCGACAAGAAGAAGGCGGCAGGTAAGCTGCGCTTTGTGTTGCTGCAAGATGTCGGGGACGTGTTTGTAATGGATAATGTGGCGGAAACGGCCGTACTGGCAACTTTAACGGCCGTTCAGTCTACCTGATTTCCCTCTTTACATTAGGTCCTTTTTTGATATAATTTCCCGCCTGACACAAATTACCGCTGTTTACAGCGGTTTTTGCCGTCTATGGTGAAGGCATAAAAATTCTCGCGGATTAAGATCCGTTTAGGGGTAAACAATGACAATAACAAAGCCTCATCTGCTAACACAAGCAGGATTGGACAAATTAACCAGTGAGTTGGAAAATTTGCGTACCATTGGTCGCGAAAAAGTAGCTGACCGGCTTCATCGCGCTTTTCAGGATGGTCAGGATGATGATTTTGTAGAAAATGCCGAGCTGGAAGCAGCCCGTAATGAGCAAGCATTTCTGGAAGGACGTATTCAAGAACTGGAAGATATTCTGAAAAATTATCAGATTATCGATGAAAACAATGGTTCCCCACACGATTCTGTGCGTGTAGGGGATTGGATCACCGTATCAGAAGAAGGGTTTGACGATGACGAACGGTACCTTCTGGTAGGCGCAGCAGAAGCAGACCCGGCAAACGGCCGTATCTCCAATGAAAGCCCGCTAGGTGTGGCCCTTCTAGGCAAGAAGGTTGGCGAGATTGTGCGTGTCAACGCTCCCAACGGGGTTCTGGAATTCCGCGTCGTTAAGATTGGGTAGCTCTTTAAGACGTTACCCGGTATGATTTCGTTTTTTGAAGCCCGTGGATAACACGGGCTTTTTTTTGAAAAAATCCGCAGATTACACAGATTACGCAGATTATTTTCTCTTCTCTGCGCCTCCGCGTCTCTGCGTTAATTTCTGAGGAGACGACACCAACTGTCGTTGATCACTATGAATTAAAATGGAACGCTGATTTACCTGATTATCATGATCAGGCATATCAGGTAAATCAGCGTCCTATTTACGAGGAGAAGGGCATGTCTTGGGAACCAACACCGCTAGAAGAAAAACGTCTGGAAAAACTTGAGCAATTGCGCGAAGCTGGCATGGAGCCATACCCACTGCGGGTAGAGCGCACACACACCAGCGCCGAAGCGATTGCCGCCTTTGAGGCTGCTGAGGTAGCGTCGGGGGAAGAGCTTCCTCAAATTGAGGCGACGCTGTGCGGCCGTATCGTGAGCCAGCGAGATATGGGCAAGACGGTATTTGCCCACATTGAGGATGGCAACGGCCGTATCCAATTGTTTGTCCGTCGTGAAGCCATCGGTGAGGAAACCCACCAAATCTTCCGTAAGCTGCTCGATTTGGGCGATTTTGTCCAGGCCACCGGCGTCCTATTTCGCACCCGCAGCGGCGAAGTCAGCCTGCGCGTTAGCGATTGGAAGCTGCTGGCCAAAGCGGTTAGCCCGCTGCCGGTGGTGAAAGAGCAGGAGGTTGATGGCGAGCTTGTGCGCCACAATGCATTTAGCGATGTGGAAGAACGTTACCGCCAGCGCTATGCCGATCTGGCCGTCAATCCAGACGTGCGTGAGGTGTTCAAAACCCGCGCCAAAGTCATTTCGGCCCTGCGCCGCTACTTTGAAGACCACGACTTTTTAGAGGTGGAAACCCCGATTTTGCAGCCTTTGTATGGTGGGGCGGCGGCACGGCCGTTTACCACTCATCACAACCAGCTCAAGCAAGAACTTTTCCTGCGCATCTCCTTTGAACTGTATCTCAAACGATTGCTCGTCGGTGGTATTGAACGTGTCTACGAAATTGGGCGCGACTTCCGCAACGAGGGGGTCAGCTTCAAGCACAATCCCGAATTCACCATGCTGGAGTTTTATGCCGCTTACTGGGACTACCACAACGTGATGGACTTCACCGAAGGCATGGTGAAATACGTGGCCGAGCGCGTCTTGGGCAAAGCTGAAGTTACTTACCAGGGTGAAACCGTGAATTTGGGCGGCACCTGGCCCCGGATCACTATGCGCGAGGCCATCAAGCAGTTTGCTGAAATCGACTACATGGAACATCCTGACGCAGAAAGTTTGGCGAAAGCAATTCGGGCCAATGGCGGCCATGCCCCGGCTGGGGCCAGCTGGGGCAAGCTGATCGATGGCTTGTTTGGCGATTTTGTCGAGCCAAAGCTGATCCAGCCGACCATCATCACCACTTATCCGCGCGATATTTCGCCGTTGGCCAAAGCCATCCCCGGCGACCCGCTGCATGTGGAGCGCTTTGAATTTTTCATCGCGGGTATGGAAATGGGCAACGCCTTCACCGAGCTAAATGACCCGCTGGACCAGCAAAAACGGTTCGAGGATTTGCAAAAGTTGTTTGCCAAAGACGACGACGAAATCAACCCGATTGACGAAGATTATTTGCGGGCGATGCGCTACGGGATGCCGCCCAACGGCGGCTTCGGCGTGGGCATCGACCGGCTGGTCATGCTCATGGCCGACAAAGCCACCATCCGCGAGGTGCTCCTTTTCCCCCACCTGCGTGAGCGCGGCGAGGGATAGCTGATGAATGCACAAGATTACAAAAGTCTTGTTAGTGTTTTAAAAATTAATCGGGTAATGGTAGGGGCGACCCTCCGTGGTCGCCCAAATTGGGGCACACACGGGGGGCTGCCCCTACCCAAACCGTTGCCCGTTTTAATTCTTAAAATGCAAGGAGACTTTTGTAATCTTCAGGTATTAAAAATGGCAAATGATGCTTATCTGGTTACAGAGACTCCACCGGGAAACAAAAAAATTGAAATCTTGACACATCCTGATTTGCCAACGGGTGCGCTCTTGCTTGAATTTTTGGTGCTGAACTTGGCCTTGACATTGCTAACGTTTGTTTTTCGAGGTTTTTTTGCTTTAAATTTACTGGGTATTCTGGCCTTTCCTGTATATTTAATTTGGAATAAACGAGCGAAAGACAGTTTAGAGCTAACTGAAAAGTATCTGAGGTTATTACGCCATCGGCCACCGTTTTTATCAGCTCAACCGAGCTATCAAAAAAAATGAAATAAAGAATCTTCACGTGATTCAGCCAACCGAAAACCTTGCTGCGTTTGAAAACATCTATGTCTTAAGGCTCATGTTTATTCATTATCGTGGCATTATTGGGTTTGAAACGCCTCAGGGAATGATGGTTCGATTTGGTTGGGGAATTAATGAAGCTGAAGCGGAAGAAGTTGTTGCCATTATTCAGCAGTGGGTTGAAAAAGCTGAACCATAAAGAAGTGAGCCGGTACGGCCGCCTCCCACCACTATGCCAACTAATGCCTGGTTGCAAACGCACACCGGGCATTTTTCTTGGGTTTTCGCGTCTCCATCAGGTATGATAAGGGCAACTTAAAATGGTCTTAGGTCGGAGTTAGCCAAACCTGACAGATTTGCACCAGAATTTAGTCGAAAATGGTTCCTTGCAGCGCAAAATTGGCTTGATTTCATGTTTGTTTTGAAAACCTGTCAGGTTTCATTTAATCCAATAACATGTAGGATTTAATATACAAGAAACTGTGTTGTGATCTTGTGTGTTCTCAAAAAGCGATGAATTCAGAAACCAATGGTATAGTCGAAGCGAACCTGAAAAAGGCTCCTTTTTTTAGTGGTGGCGTGCGCGAGATGGTGCGCGCACCACACCGTTTTTTCTTGCAGCTTACCCGCGATTACGGCGACATTGTGCAATATCGGGCGACGCCGGAGCAGGCGTATTTGCTCAATCATCCCGATTTTGTGAAGCAGGTGTTGGTGAGCAACGGCCGTAATTACACCAAAGAAACCCACCTCAACAAACATATGCTTTCGTCCGTCACTGGCCAGGGCTTGCTCACCAGCGAAAACCCGCTGTGGCGCAAACAGCGCCGCCTCATCCAGCCCTTTTTCCATCGCAGCTATTTAGCCAATTTTGCCGATTTGATGGTGGAGGCGACTAACGAAATGTTGGCCAGAGTCGATGCCTGTGCCAGCCAACATGAGCCGTTTGATATTGCCAATGAGATGATGACCCTCACCTTAAACATCGTCTCGCGGGCGTTGTTTGGCTATGACATTGCTGAACAATCTGACCGCATTGGCGAGGCGGTAAATACGCTGGTGGAAATTGGCAAACCGAAGCGACGCCGTTTTCAGGAAATGGCCCAGGTGTTGGACGATATTGTGTATGGCCTCATTGACCAACGCCTGGCGCAGCCGCATCGTGAGCAGCAAGATTTACTCGATATGCTCATTCAAGCCCGCTACGAAGACAGCGGCGAGCGCATGGAAAAGCGTCAGGTGCGAGACGAAGTGATGTCGCTGCTCATTGCCGGACATGAAACGACGGCCAATACGCTGAGTTGGTTGTGGTATTTGCTTGGTCAGTACCCAGAAATTGTAGAGGAGATTGAAGCTGAGCTAGAGTTGGTTTTGAACGGCCGTTCCCCCATCATCACCGATTTCCCCAATCTGGAATACTGCAACAAAGTCATCAAAGAATCGATGCGCCTGTATCCTTCTGCCTGGTCAATCAGCCGCCATACCGTGGCGGATGATGAAATTGGTGGCTACCATATCCCGGCAGGTGCTATCGTTGCCCTCAGTCCCTATACTTTGCATCGTCATCCTGCCTTTTGGCCCGATCCAGAAAAGTTCGATCCAGAACGATTCACGCCAGAGCAAGAAGCGGCCCGGCACCGCTATGCCTACATTCCCTTTGGTGCCGGGGCACGCAAATGCATTGGCGATCAGTTTGCCTTGATGGAAAGCATCATCATCCTGCCGATGATGTTACAAAAATTTCGACTGCACCTTGTTCCCGACCATCCCATCGAGGAACACGCGCTTGTGACCTTGCGCGCCAAACACGGCATACTGATGACAGCGACACGTAAATAGAGTAATTTGTTTAATCGACAATGGGATAATAGCGATCAATGTTACTGGTGTTGATAAACACATGGTCTATGTATACCGCCGGTGGCACCGACTCCCCACGCAAGATCTTCAACGCCAGATCGATTACTTTTTCACCGTACCGTTCTGGCATGTAAGCAGTTGAGCCAATGAGTCGCGCGTTGGGATTCCGAATTTCGCTGCGCACCAGCCGATCTGCCCCCTGCCCCACAATGACTACATCTGCTTCTCGGTTGGCCTTGCGAGCAGCTTGCAGTGCGCCAAAGGCAGCTTCGTCGTTAAAAGAGATGATGGCGATATGGTGACTGTTGGGTAAGGTTTGCAGCACTTTGGCAACCCCGGCTTCGGAAACGGCCGTTGTGTTGCCACAATCAATCATGTGCATTTGTTCCGTTGGGGGCAGTTCCGATACCACTTCGCGTAAACCATCTAACTGCCCCTGGATGCGGGCCTCTGGCAGAGAGCCAGCGCGGGGTTCTTCCAAAATGAGCAGGTGGTCGATACGGCCGTACCACTGCCCTTGAACCCACTCTCCCAATGCCCGCCCGGCCAGATGGCCGGCCCGGTAATTGTCCACCCCAAAAAAGGTCGCCCCCACCATCGGAATATCAATGGCAATCACCGGAATAGTGGCCTGTTGGAATTTATCCATCAGCAAATTGCCCGCCTTGTAATCAATTTGATACTCAATCACCAGATCTATGTTGCGTTGAAGCAGGCGGTCGGCTACCCGCAGCGCTTCTTCGCCGCTGAGCCGGTTGTTGGCCACCACCAGATCGATGCTGCCCACGTCGGCCGCCGCCCGTTCCAGACTGCGCCGCACATCCACAGCAAACGGCAGTTGCTCGCTCTGGTTGGCAAAACCAATTGTAAATTGCGCCCGTTGCCCATCTACCGTAAACGAACGCACCGTGTTTTCACCACAAACGGTCAGATTAATTTTCGCCTGACGCATCTGATCCACAAATCCGGCAGGTACATCGCTATCGGTAAGAAAATGGCTGATGCGTTCTGGTTTGGCAAACGGCAGTGTACCCACCGCCCCGATTTTGTTAGAGCCAACCAGGGCAATAATGCGGGGAATCGTGGCCAGCATGGCCTCTTTGAGCTGCGCCTCTTCGATGTGACGCTCCGTCAGGCCTGACTCTAAATCAAAGCCCACGCAGGAAACATAGGCGGCGTGAATATGCATATTTTCCAGCATCTCCAGTCCAATTAGGCTGGTGGTGGCGTTGCCGCTGCGGTTGAGCATTCCCCCAACGAGCACAACGGTGTGGCTGGTAGTGCGGGCCACTTGCCGGGCGGTTTCCAGTCCATTGGTGACAATGGTGAGCCGCTTAAACTCCCGCAAATGGGGAATCATGAACTGCACCGTCGTGCTGGCGTCCAGCAGAATGGTGCTGCCCTCTTCCACAATTTCGGCTGCCCAGCGAGCAATGCGCTGTTTGGTTGCGGCATTGGCTACCTGGGTCAGCCCTGGCAGAGGGGTGTCTTGCTCGATGAGCACCGCGCCGCCCCGTACGCGCCGTACCTGCTGCTCTTCTTCCAGCGCAGTCAAATCGTTGCGGATGGTGCCTTCCGAGACGTCTAGCTGTTTGGCCAACTGGGTTACGCGGATGCCGGGCTTTTCTGCCAGGATGCGCAGGATATTTTGTCGCCTTTCAAAACCAATCATGATGGGATTCTGCCTGGTTACATTGCACTGAAGCAATCAATCAATAGAGAGCTTGAATTGTAGAAATTTGTTGAAAGCTGGCAAATGGTAATCTTAACAAGATGGTTTGCCTGATTTTTTGGGGAATTCAATCAATTCTTTGACGTATTTTAGTACACATGCTATAGTTTCGTCAATATTCAGCAAATATCAACAAATTTCAACAATATTGGCCTCAACGTCCACAAACTATTCAACCTCTACAAATTGCTGAATAACCATAAGGAAGCTGGAAAAGCATGACAAAGCCCATTTTAGAGATGCAGCATATCTCAAAACGGTTTGGCACAACCCAAGCCTTGGACAACGTCTCGCTCTCACTGTATCCAGGCGAAATTCATGCGCTGCTGGGTGAAAATGGCGCGGGAAAATCTACTCTCATCAAAATTATGACGGGGATTTACAAACCGGATGAAGGGGAGATTTTGCTAGACGGCCGTTCCACCCCCATCACCAATCCCCTCGACGCGCAAGCTAACGGCATCGCCGCCATCCACCAGGAACCGATGATCTTTCCCGACCTCAATGTGGCCGAAAATATCTTCATCGGCCACCGCAATCGGGGCGCGGTCGTGCGCTGGCGGCAAATGTACCGCGAAGCCGCCGAGATTTTGGCCCAGCTGGATATTAAGCTGGACGTGCGCAGCGCCGCTCGCGGCCTGACGCTGGCAGCGCAGCAGGCGGTGGAAATTGCCAAAGCGATCTCGCTAGATACCCGCGTGCTCATCATGGATGAACCGACGGCTTCGCTTTCGGCGCACGAAGTAGACCAGCTGTTCAAGCTCACCCAGCGGCTCAAGGAGCAGGGCGTCTCCATTTTGTTCATTAGCCACCGCATGGAAGAGGTGTTTTCCATTTCGGATCGGATTACCGTGTTAAGAGACGGCCGTTTCGTATCCTCCCACCCCGCCGCCGAAGTCACCCCCGAATCTGCCATTAGCGATATGGTGGGCCGCCACATGGATGACTTCTTCGCCAAATCCACCACCGAGCGGGGCGAGATGCTGCTTTCGGTACGCGATCTCAGCAAAGAAAACGTCTTTCATAATATTAATTTTGACGTTCATGCCGGTGAAGTGGTGGGCTTTGCCGGGTTGGTTGGCTCCCGCCGCACCGATGTGGCACTGTCACTCTTTGGCATCGAAACGGCCGATTCCGGCACCATCACCTTCGACGGCCAAACCGCCAACATCAACTCGCCGCAGCAAGCCGTCAAGCTGGGCATCGCCTATGTCACCGAAGACCGGCGGCAGCTGGGTCTGACGATGCCCATGTCTATCACCACCAACATTTCCCTGCCCATGCTGCGTAGCTACATCAACCGGTTCGGTTTGGTCCAGCGCAAAGAAGAGAAGAAAACGGCCGAATCGTTCCGCGAGCGCCTCAACATTCGCGCCGCCAGCATGGAGCAAACCGCAGGCACCCTCTCTGGCGGCAACCAGCAAAAAGTGGTCCTCAGCAAATGGCTCAACACCCAACCCCGCCTGCTCATCCTCGATGAGCCTACACGCGGCATCGACGTGGGGGCCAAGGCCGAAGTCCACCACATCATTGACGAACTGGCCCAGCAAGGCATGGGCATCATCATGATTTCGTCTGACCTGCCCGAAGTGCTGGCGATGAGCGACCGCATCGTAATCATGCGCGAGGGGCGGCAGATGGCCATCCTGGATCGCAGCGAAGCCACGCAAGAGCGGGTGATGACCGC
Organism: Promineifilaceae bacterium (SeqCode); assembly: GCA_050292445.1. Lineage (GTDB taxonomy): Bacteria > Chloroflexota > Anaerolineae > Promineifilales > Promineifilaceae > Leptofilum. The sequence goes on from JBNKLQ010000003.1 coordinate 16,571, forward strand.
CGCCATGGGACAAACCGCATGAACAGCATCAGACGCACCATTCGCCCAGAACAAATCCGTGAACTTATTCTTTTGCTCATTATCTTTGGGGCGATTCTTTTTTTTGGCTCCCAAATTGAAAATTATTACCAGCCGCGCACCTTCACCCGTATCGCCTCCAGCGTGGCCATTTTGGCCGTCGTTGCCGTGGGGCAAACGCTGGTCGTCCTCATGCGCAACATCGACCTTTCGGTAGGCTCGATTGTTGGCTTCACGGCGTATTTTGTGGGTCGCGCTGTGGTGGCCAACAACGAAATGTCGCCTGTTGTCGTGGTGCTTTTGGCGATGGCGATGGGCGGTGGATTGGGGCTGGTGAATGGGTTGGTGATTTCATACGGCCGTGTGCCCGCCATCATCACCACCTTAGGCACATTAGCTATCTACCGCTCTCTCCTCGTCCAATTTTCCGATGCTCAAACCATCATCACCAGCGCCTTACCCGAATGGTTGGTCAATCTGCCCCAGGCCAATGCCTTCACGATTGGCGAAGTTGATATCAAGCTTATTGTCCTGATTGCCATCGTCATTGTTGTCATCTTCCAGCTCGTCGTCACCTACCTGCCCTGGGGCCGTCGCCTCTACGCCATCGGCTCTAATCCCGACGCTGCTGAGATGACGGGCTTGCCCGTCCGCCGCATGACCATCAGTGCCTACACGCTTTGTGGCGCGCTTAGCGGCCTGGCCGGATTCCTCTTTTTAGCCCGTTTTGGCACCATCACCGTGGTGGCTGCCCAAGGATTGGAACTGCAAGTGGTAGCGGCCGTGGTTGTAGGCGGCATAAATATTTTTGGTGGCACCGGTACCATGCTGGGGGCACTGCTGGGCACGGTGCTCATTGCCACGCTGGAGCAAAGCCTGCTGCGCTGGCGCATCATCAGCGAATTTTGGCGCGATGCCCTGCTGGGGCTGCTCATCCTGCTCGCTGTGGCCACCGACTCCGTCATTCTTGCCCGCCTGCGCCTGCTCTGGGCACGTAGCGAAATTGAACAACTCCAGGCAGATGCACCCCTGCCTGCCGAAACCGCCTAAAAAGCGAACCGCGGAGAGCGCGGAGAGCGCAGAGTTTTTTCTTTTTCTTTGCGTCCTCCGCGGTAAAAATATGTAGGAAAAGTCGATGACACGTAAACTACTAAGTTGGGAAGCACTCTTGCTCTTCATTCTCATTGTCGTTGTTTTAATCAACGTCAGCCTTTCCCCATTTTATCTGGGGCTGAACAACCAGATTAACCTGTTCCACCTCTCCATCGAAAAGATCATCGTCGCGCTGGCGATGACGCTCATCATCATCAACGCCGAAATTGATTTGTCGGTGGCCTCGGTGATGGGGTTATCTGCCTGTTTGCTGGCCTACCTGCACGCGCAGGGGCAGCCGTTTTGGCTGGCCATTGTGGCCAGCTTACTAGCCGGCGCAGTCGCCGGAGCGTTCAATGGTTTTTGGGTGGCCTACGTAGGTTTGCCCTCGTTGGTGGTCACGTTAGCTGGTCTGATTGGCTATCGTGGTGTGGCCCGCATTTTGGTTGAAGATGAATCCATTGGCAATTTTCCCGCCTGGTTTGAGTCGTTGGGGCAGCAAGGATTTGTCGGCTCGGTGCCTTTTGGGCTGCTGCTCTTCTTTGTGGGCATTGTGATTGTCTGGATTTTGTTACAGCGCTCGGGATACGGCCGTACCATCTACGTCATCGGTAACAGCGCCGATGTGGCTCGCTACTCCGGTGTCAACGTCCGGCGCGTCAAAATGAGCCTCTTCATCATCTCTGGCACCGTTTCTGCCCTGGCTGGCATCTTGATTGCGGCTCGACTGGGTGCCGTACGCGGCAGCACCGCCCTCGGCTTTGAACTAGACATCATCACCATGGTTTTGCTCGGCGGGGTCAGCATTTTTGGCGGCTCCGGTACCCTGACGGGCGTCGTCCTTTCCATCCTCATTATCCTGAATATCCGCAATGGCCTCTCGCTGGTCAACATTCCCGGCAATACCCAAACTGGCGTCATTGGCCTTCTGCTCATCCTCTCTGTTTTGCTGCCCAACTGGTTGCAAGCGGCCCAGACCCGTTGGAACCGAGGACGGCAGATAAAAGCAAGTAGTTAATCGTTTGTAATGCTGCCCACATCTGGTCTTGCGCCGATGCGCAGCAATTTCATTATTACCCTTTAGTTCTGTAGGAGGAACGAAAATGAAGGCAATCAGTAAGTGGTTAATCATATTGTTAGTTTTTTCACTCTTTATAGTGGCCTGTTCATCTGCTGATGGTGATGAAGATACGCCAGCGGAAGATACAGCCACCGAAACCGAAGACACGGCCGATGAGCCCGAACCCGCCGCCGATACCGGTGACACAGCCGCGCCAGCCGAAGAAGAAGAAATGGCCGAAGGCGTGATGGCTGATGGCGAATTTAACGCCATCTTGCTGCCCAAATTCCTGGGCATTTTGGTCTTCGACCAGGCCAACGAAGGTGCAATGGAAGCCGCCAACGAACTCGGCACCGCCAGCGGGCTGCAATTCACCGGCCCCACCCCGGAAAACAGCGTCCAGGGTCAGATTGAAATCGTCACCAACGCGGTAACGCAAGGTGCCGAAGCGATCATGCTCTCCAACAACGCTGGTGACCAAATTGCCCCCGCCGCCCAGGCTGCACTGGACGCCGGGCTGACCGTCGTTACCTGGGACTCTCCCATCCCCTCCGCCGAAGGCGAGCAGGTGTTTGTGGCTCAGGTAGATTTTGACGAGACAGGTAAGGTCATGGCCGACATGGCCTTGAGCCTCATGGGCGACGATGGCGGTCAATTTGCCATTCTTTCCGCTAGCCCAGATGCGGCTAACCAGAATGCCTGGATCGCTTCCATGGAAGAGGTTCTGGCCAATGACAGCACTTACGCCAATTTAGAGTTAGTAGACATTGTCTATGGCAACGACGAATCGGAAGAAAGCTATAATCAGGCCTTAGCTCTGGTAGACCAATATCCCGACATGGAGCTGATCATGGCCCCAACGACGGTGGGTATTGCCGCTGCGGCCAAAGCCATGCAGGACGAAGGGCTGTGCGACGATGTAAAAGTAAGCGGTTTGGGTTTGCCTGCCGAAATGGCCAGCTTTACCTTGAATGGCTGTGCGCCTGAGTTTGCCTTATGGAGCTTTGTGGACCTGGGCTACCTCACCTACCATCTCACCTACAACCTGGCTGTGGGCAATATCACCGCTGAGGCAGGCCAAACGTTTGAAGCGGGTCGGATGGGCAGCTACACCATCGAAGAAGACCCCACCCGCGACGCTGGTTTGCGCGTGTTGATGGGGCCGTTCACCGTGTACGATGCCTCCAATGTGGAAGCTGCCGCTGGCGGTGAGGTTGTGGCTCCGTTGGAAAGCGAAGAAGAAGCCAGTGGTGACGGCGTGATCGTTGCTGAACCGGGCCAGGAGTTGAACGGTATCTTCCTGCCCAAGTTCCTGGGCATCCTGGTGTTTGACCAGGCCAACACTGGCGCACAAGAAGCTGCTGCTGAACTGGAAGCGGTTGGCGATTTGGAATTCACTGGCCCCACTCCGGAAAACAGCGTACAGGGCCAGATTGAAATTATGACCAATGCTGCCACGCAGGGTGCCGATGCTGTCATGATTTCCAACAACGCAGGCGACCAAATTGCCCCAGCAGCCCAAGCGGCTGTCGATGCCGGTTTGACCGTAGTGACTTGGGATTCCCCCATTCCTTCTGCCGAGGGCGAGCAGGTCTTCATTGCCCAAGTGGACTTTGACGAAACAGGCACGGTCATGGCTGATATGGCCTTGAGCATCATGGGTGATGACGGCGGGCAGTTTGCTGTCCTCTCCGCCAGCCCGGATGCGGCCAACCAGAACGCCTGGATTGCCGCCATGGAAGAAGTATTGGCCAATGATGACACGTACGCCAGCCTGGAACTTGTAGACATTGTGTATGGCAACGACGAATCGGAAGAAAGCTACAACCAGGCGTTAGCCTTGGTGGACCAATACCCTGATCTGGAGCTAATCATGGCCCCAACGACAGTGGGTATTGCCGCCGCTGCCAAAGCAATGCAGGATGAAGGGCTGTGTGACGATGTGAAGGTCAGTGGCTTGGGCTTACCTGCCGAAATGGTGAGCTTTACCCTGAACGGTTGCGCCCCTGAGTTCGCCTTGTGGAGCTTTGTAGACCTGGGTTATCTGACCTACTACACCACTTATCTCATTGCCACGGGCCAGATGGAAGCCACCCCTGGCGTGACCTTTGAAGCCGGGCGCATGGGCACCTACACCATCGAAACTGACCCCACCCGCGACGCTGGTTTGCGTGTGTTGATGGGGCCGTTTACGGTGTATGATGAAACGAATGTGGAAGCTGCTTCTCAGTAGTAAGTAATCAGTGAAACAGTAATCAGTAATCGGTTGGCTTTGACGGATTACTGATTACTGGACACTGGATATTTTCATTATGAGCGAATCAATCATCGAAACCAGCCGGGCGTTTTTTGAGGAAGTAGTGAAACCGATTCTGGTGACGCACTTTCCGGAGATTACGGCCGTTACCGCCTTTGGTCTTTTTGGCTATGGTTCAGAAGCGCTGGGACTAGATGATGAATATTCACGGGATCACCATTGGGGAGTGCGCATTGATGCTTTGCTGCCGGGGTCAGTTACGGCCGTTCAGCAGCAAGAAATTATGGAAACCGTCAGCGCCAACCTGCCGGAGAGCTATCGCGGCCATTCGCTCTATGCCGCACACCTTGCTGGGGCGGGGTTGGCGCTGGACACACTGCCTGGCTTTTTGCAGCGCACTATTGGCTTGCAGCGTGCCCCGCAAACCCACGTTGAATGGCTGCACGTGCCGGAAGAGGACATTACGCACGTTATTAATGGGGAGGTGTGGCATGATGAGGCTGGGGAATTTACGGCCGTTCGCCAAACCCTCCAGCAATATTACCCAGAACCGGTGCGATTGCGCCGCATTGCCCACTGGTGCCGCTACTTTTCCGGCATGGGCAGCTATGCGCTCAAGCGGGCCATCCTGCGCGACAATCCGTACTACGCCAACATCACCTTCAGCCGCGCCGTAAAATGGGCAGTTCAACTGGCCTTCATGCTGGAGCGCATCTACTACCCGTATGACAAATGGATCATGGCCCATTTTGCCAAACTGCCGCGTTTGGCCGCACCGCTCAAGCCGCTGGTGGATGAAGCCGTAGAGTTGAGCACCCCCTGGGAGCGCAAGCTGGAGTTGCTGGACCAAACGAGCGACGTGTTGGACCATTTCATGGTCGCCGACGGCGTCATCGAACCGCATCCCAAATTTACCGTTTCGCCCACCTCTGGTTATCGGCTGCTGGAACACGCCTATGCCGAGATCATCAAAAAGCTGCCTGATGCGCTGAAGCCGGTCATTCCCGAGTGGGAGCAAGTGCATTGGGAATCGTTCCACAGCCAGTTTGTGGACGGGGTGGAGATGGCGGCGTGGGATGAGGCACTTCAGTTGAAGCCAGTGATCAGTAATCGGTAATCAGTGATCAGTTAGCGGCTACTGAATACTGCTTACTGAATACTGAAAATCAGGAGATTAAATGAACAGCCGAGAACGTGTCATCGCCACGCTGGAACGTCAACCAACCGACCGCACACCCATCGACTGCTGGCTGTACCAGAAGCAGTTTGTGGAAAAGCTGAAAGCTGAGTACGGTACGCGCGAGCAATTTTTGGACGAGTTCAACATCGACATTTTTGTGGGCTTTGTGCCGTACCCAAATCAATTCGGCCGTTTATTTGACGTGTCCGAGTTGAAAGATGTCGATCTGGGCGATCCGCGTGCCGAAAAATGGCTGTCCCACACAGATTGGAACTACGATTTTGCCGGGCTGAACGTGCGCCAAGCCGTTGAGCAGCACGGTGGCAAGCGAGCCATCATTGGCCACACCTGGGGCATTATCGAGGGTACCAGCCGCCTGATCGGCATCGAAAATTGTTGGATGTACCTGGCAGGTGAACCTAAGAAGATGGCTGCCTGGTTCGACCGGTATGCCGACTGGTTGTGTGGTTTGATGGACAGTCTGAAAGCGGCGAATGTGGATATTGTTACGCTAAGCGACGACTGGGGCAGCAACGAAACAATGCTCTTTTCTCCGCGCATGTGGCGAAAGCTGATTAAGCCGTACGCCAAGCGGGTGGTGCAATACGCCCGCTCAATTGGTCTTTATGTCAATTTGCACAGTGATGGCTACATCATGCAAATTTTGGATGATTTGGTGGAGATTGGTTACCACAGTTGGCATCCTTTACAAGAAAGTTCGGGAATGGACCCGCAGGAAATTAAGGACAATTATGGTGACAAATTTGTCTGCTATGGCTCGCTGGATGTAATTGACGGCCTGCTGGCCTACGATGGCGATGAGCTGGCCGAGTACATTACAAAAAGATTCCAGATTTACGCGCCGGGCGGTGGCTTTATCTTCAACACAGGCCACTTTGTGCAGCCGGACATTCCGCCACAGCGGCTGATTGACGCGTACACAGTGGTGAACGAGTTGGCGAAGCAGTATGGCACCCTTACCCCGGCCTGATGCGCTGCAACTCCAGCCGCCGGAAACGGCCGTCTGGATTGCCACATCTCACCCTTTTGACCTGCACGAGGTGACCCTCAATTTCCGGTCGCCGTTGTGGCTGTGGGATGGCTCTGGCAAAGTGACTTTGTGGATTACGGCCGATTCGCGTTACAAGTTGTGGCTGAACGGCCGTTTCCATCACAGAGGTCCCGCACGCAGCTGGCCACATGCCCAAAAAGTGGATGAGCTGAACATCACCAGCCAGCTCACCGTAGGCGAAAATTTGTTGGCCGTGCAGGTGTACCAGCCAGGCTACTCTCATTTCAGCGCGGTACATCGCAGGGCAGCGGGGCTGCTGGCCTGGATTGAAATTGATGGTGAGGTTCGTTTGGTAACAAACGGCCGTTGGCGTACCCAACGTGATGATTCTTTTGCCAACGACGTGCCTCGTATTTCCATTTATGGCAGTGGTGTGGAGCGGCGGGATTGGCGCACCGTGGACGATTGGCAAACGGCCGAATTCGATGACAGTCATTGGTCACCCGCCCGCGTGGTGGCCGAGGCCAACGGGGCCATCTGGTCTGGTCTACAAAAACGCAGCACGCCACTGTTGGTGGAACGCGAAGCTGCGACGACTTTGGTTGAGTACCGCCTTGGGTATGCCGAAGAAGATGAATTAACACACGAAAACATGAAGGTATTTTGGGAAGGATCGACCCCCTCCCTAACCCTCCCCCTTCAAGAGGGAGGGGATCAGCTCCCTCTCCCTCTGAGGGAGAGGGCTGGGGTGAGGGTGGAAAGCTGGCTGTACGATTTGGGTCGCGCCTACACCTGCCAGGGCTGGGCGGAGGTGGAAAACGCCGGCGGTGGCGAACATCTGGCTATCAGCTACGCCGAAAAAATGGCCGACGACAAACTGGTTATTTCTGACCCAACCACCTATTGCCGAATGCGCCCAACTGATTTTTTTACACTGCGCCCCGGCGCACAAACCATCGAACCATTTTCAATGCGCGGCGGGCGCTATGTACTTTTCCAACTGATTGGCGCAACTGAGGAAATTCAGCTCAAGCCGCAGGTGCGCGTGGCGGAATATCCGCTCAATGTCACCAAGCCGCTGCAAACTGGTGACGAATTGCTGGATAGCATTGTGACGCTGTGCGAAACCACGCTGCACGCTTGCCTGCAAGACACCTTTGTAGACTGTGTCTGGCGCGAAAGTTCGCAGTGGCTGGGCGACGCGCTGCCCCAAGCGCTGAGTTTGAGCGCAATAGGGGATGATTATCGGCCGTTACGCACCATTCTCCTCGACACTGCCCAAGGCATTTACCCGGATGGTATCCTGCCCAGCGTATCTCCGGCTGAAGTCCACGCCTATACCATTCCGCGCTACAGCTGCATGTGGCTGGAACTGCTGGCGCTTTACTGGCAGCAAACGGGCGATGAGGCGCTGGTCCGCCAGCTGTGGCCCACGCTCAAGCAGGTGCTCAGCGCATTGCTGGCGCTGCAAAATGAAGAGGGTCTGCTGGTGCATCCACCGGGGCGCCGTTTTTACATTGATTGGTCGGCCACGGCACAAAGCGATCCGCATTTGGCGTTTAATCTGCACGTGGTGTTGGCATTGCAAATCGGAGCTGAATTGGCTGAAAAGTTTGACGCGGCGCAAACGGCCGTTTGGCAATCAGCCGCCGTCCAGTTACGTGAAAAATGTCGGGAGCGATTTTGGCGGGACGGCCGTTTCTACGATGACCTGTCCCACACCACTCACTCCCAACTGGGCGCAGCAATGGCCCTGCTCACCGGCGCAGCCACGCCAACAGAAGTAGACAAGTTGCTGGATGAAATCATCGCTCGTTCGCTGAACGAGCGCGATGAACACGAAGATGGGGAAATGGTGTTGGCCAGCCCGTTTATGCATCATTATATTTTTGAGAGCTTGGGAAGATACGGCCGTACCCAAGCCATACTCGACATCATTAAACTGCGCTGGGGACGATGGGTGCGCCAGGGCTACCCCACCACCTGGGAAAATTGGAATGTTGATTTTCCCGATGGCTCCCAATGTCATGCCTATTCGGCTCATCCTCGCCATCATCTGGCCAAAATATTTAGTAAATAGTTGCGAGTGGTTAGTGAACAAAACTAACCCACAAACCACTAAAAACGGGAGATACAATGAAACGAATCGGGTTCTTGCTCAAGGTCAAACAAGAGATGATCGACGAATACAAAAAACATCACGAAGCCGTCTGGCCAGAGATGCTGGAGGCATTGAGCCGCCACGGCTGGCATAACTACTCCCTTTTCATGCGCGAAGATGGCACATTGTTTGGCTACTTTGAAACGCCCGACAGTTTCCAGGCCGCCCTCGACGGCATGGATGGCGAAGCGATCAATGCCAAATGGCAGCAGTTCATGGCCCCCTACTTTGAATCACCTGACGGGGCACATCCAGACAAAACGATGGTGGAACTCGAAGAAGTGTTCCACCTCGACTAAGCGGAGGTGGTTTGCCAACCGCCCAAAATTGTAGCCGCGCTTTCTTAGCGCGTTTTTAAATGCGCGGAAAGAATCCGCGGCTACGACAAGATAGGATGAAACGATGAGTAATTCAATTGAACAGGCCTATGCCTTAGCCAAAGAGCGATATGACGCATTGGGCGTGGATACCGACGCTGCGCTGCAAAAATTAGCCGCCATCCCCATCAGCCTGCATTGTTGGCAGGGGGACGACGTGATTGGTTTTGAAGACCCGGAGCGCGGCCTGAGCGGCGGCATCATGGCTACCGGCAACTACCCCGGCAAAGCCCGCAATCCAGAGCAGCTGCGCCAGGATTTGGACCAGGCATACAGTCTCATCCCCGGTACCCATCGCCTTAATTTGCACGCAATTTACGGTGATGCCGATGGCAACAAACTGGATCGCAACGATTGGCGGCCGCACCACTTTGACAAATGGATCGCCTGGGCCAAAGAAAACAAACATGGCATCGACTTTAATCCCACCTGCTTCTCCCACCCGATGGCCGACAGCGGCTTTACCCTGGCCAGCTTAGACAAAGGCGTGCGCGATTTTTGGATTGAGCATTGTCGCCTCAGCCGCGAAATTGGTGCGTACATTGGCGAACAGCTAGGCACAGCGTGTGTAACCAACGTCTGGATTCCCGACGGGTACAAAGACACGCCGGTCAACCGCCTTGTCCATCGGGAGCTGCTGCAGCAAGCATTGGACGAGGTTTTTGCCGCGCCGCTTGATCCCGTACACAATCTGGACGCCGTTGAATGCAAGCTGTTCGGCATTGGTTCAGAGAGTTACGTCGTGGGGTCGCACGAATTTTACATGGGATACGCCTGCTCGCGGCAAACGTTGCTCTGCCTGGATGCCGGCCACTTCCATCCCACTGAAACCATCGCCGACAAGATTTCCTCAGTGCTGCTGTACGTGCCGGAACTGCTGCTGCACGTCAGCCGGGGCGTGCGCTGGGACAGCGACCACGTGGTTACGCTCACCGACGAGCTTCAAGCGATTATGCAAGAATTGGTGCGCGGTAATTTTCTGGAGCGCACGCATATTGGCCTGGATTTCTTCGACGCCAGTATAAACCGTGTGGCTGCCTGGGCCATCGGTACGCGCAACGCTGTGCGGGCGCTGCTCATGGCCCTGCTGGAGCCAATCGAGCAGTTACGCACCCTGGAAGCAGAAGGCGATTTCACGGCCCGGCTGGCCCTGCTGGAAGAACTCAAAGGGATGCCTTTTGGCGCGGTTTGGGACCAATATTGCCAGCAGCAAAACGTCCCGGTAGGCTATGCCTTTATGGATGAGATTCGTACCTACGAGGAAAAAATGTTGGCAAACCGCTAATTAGCGAGAGACAAATGGATTCACAATGGTTAGCTGCTCGTCAATTATCAGGCCATCTTGCATATCTTCAGAAAGCAAAACAGCATAGGTTTTTATGGCAAAGAAAACAGTTTTAGCAGTGGATTTGGGTGCTGAATCGGGGCGGGTGATGGCTGTGGCGTTTAACGGCCGTTCCCTCCATCTCCAAGAACTGCACCGCTTCCCTAACACAACTGTCACCCTCAATGGTACGCTGCATTGGAACTTTTTGCGTCTTTGGGATGACATCCAAACGGGCATCGAAAAGGGCCAATCACTCAAACCCGCCAGCATTGGCGTCGATACCTGGGGCGTCGATTTTGGGCTGCTGGACAGCCAGGGCCACCTCATTGGCAATCCGGTGCATTATCGTGACGGCCGTACCGTCAACATGATGGAAACAGCCTTCAACAAACTCCCCAAAGCCGACATCTTCGCCCAGACCGGCATCCAGTTCATGCCCATCAACACCCTCTACCAGCTCCTCAGCCTGGTTGAAAGTCAATCACCGCAGTTGGAGATTGCCGACACGTTTTTGACCGCGCCTGACTTGCTTAACTATTGGCTGACCGGCGCGAAGGTGTGCGAATTTAGTAATGCTACCACCACGCAATTGTTCAATCCGACTACCGGCACCTGGGCCACGGATCTGATGGACAAACTGAGCATTCCCAGCCACATCTTCCCCGACATTGTGCCGCCAGGGACCAAATTAGGCAGCTACGACGGCATCCCGGTGATTGCCCCAGCTTGCCACGACACGGGCAGTGCGGTTGCGGCCGTACCCACTTCTACCGCCAATTTTGCCTACATCAGCAGCGGCACCTGGAGCTTGGTCGGGTTGGAGGGGGACAAGCCAATCCTGACGCCTGAGGCATTGGCCGCCAACGTCACGAATGAGGGCGGGGTCTACAACACCTACCGCTTGCTCAAGAATGTGATGGGCTTGTGGATTTTGCAGCAGTGCCGTGCCACCTGGGCCGCCGCTGGACAAGATTATTCCTACGGCGAGTTGGTGCAGTTAGCAGAAAAATCAGAGCCGCTACAAGCGATTTTTAACCCCAACGATCCTATCTTTTTGCAACCCGGTGACCACCCACAGCACATTTGCGATTATTGCCGCCGAACGAATCAGCTCGTTCCAGAGACGGTCGGCGCTGTGGTGCGCAGCGTGCTGGAAAGTTTGGCGCTGGCGTATCGCGAGGTGCTAGAATTAGTAACATCTGTTGCCAAGCACCAGGTTTCTGTCTTGCACATCGTTGGCGGCGGCACGCAAAACCAGCTGCTCAACCAGCTAACCGCCAACGCCACCGGCCTGCCCGTTGTCACCGGCCCCATTGAGGCTACCGTGATTGGCAATGCTCTGGTGCAGCTTATCACCCTGGGTGAAATTGCGAATTTGCAGCAGGCTCGTGAAATTGTGGCAGGTATGGATGAATTAAAAAGATATGAGCCAAAGGGAACCGTGGGTTCCCCTATGGCCGTGTGGGATGATGCATACGGCCGTTACCAAAGAATGGTCTAATCTTTTTAGTGTTTAAAAAATAGATTGGGTAATGGTAGGGGCGACCCTCTGTAGTCGCCCAAATCAGGGCAGACACAGGGGTCTGCCCCTACCCAAACGTTACCCGTTTTAATTGATACGGCCGTACTCGGCCAACTCGTTCCTATTGGGGATGAAGAAATTCATGATCTGGAAAAAGCTTTTTCATTGATATGATAGGAGTAAACATGAAGGTTAAGCTGTTCGGCAACCTGCGCCGGATTGCAGGACGTGCAGAACAAGAAGGTTCCGGCACAACTGTACAGGAAGTTCTGATAAACCTTTGTGCCGATAACAAACCATTACAAGCGGCCATTTTTGACGGTACTGCGTTACGGGCGCATGTGCGGGTCATCATAAACGGCCGTGACAGCGAATTAGCGCAAGGGTTGGAAACGGCCGTTTCCAACAACGATCAAATTGCTATCTTCCCCCCTATCGCCGGAGGGTGATGGCATCGATATATAAAAATGAATGAAAATCAATCAAAGATTTTGCAAAGACGTAGATTTACGTTCCGAGATCAGGTAGCTTTTTCGGCTTCCTCCCTCTGTGTCTTTGCGCCTCTGCGTTGATTTGTTTCTAAAGGAGAAACTTATGCAAGGTTGGGCAGGAAAAATATTAGATGTCAATCTCAGCGACGGCACCGTGGAAACCGTACCCCTGGACCCAGAAATGGCACGGCTGTTTTTGGGCGGGCGCGGCCTGGGTGCCCGTTTGCTATGGGATTTAGTGGGGCCAGAAGTAGCGCCTCTTTCACCAGAAAATGTCCTTATTTTTACCACGGGACCTATCACGGCGACCGCATCACAGACGAGTAACCGCTTTAACGTCAGCACCAAAAGCCCGCTGACCGACACGATTTTGCACGCCAATAGCGGCGGCTGGTGGGGCATGCAGTTTAAACGCACCGGCTACGATGCGATGATTGTGCGCGGTAAGGCATCTACACCGGTTATGATTGAAATTACGCCCGACGATGTGATGATCAAAGACGCTGACCATCTCTGGGGCAAGAGCGTGTTTGAAACAACCGCAGCGCTGGGGCAAAACAACAATAAACGCAACGTGTTGTGTATTGGCCCTGCCGGTGAAAATCAAGTGCGCATTGCCGCCATTATGAACGATAAGGAACGGGCGCTGGCTCGTGGCGGCGGCGGGGCCGTGATGGGCAGTAAAAATTTGAAGGCGATTGTGGTCGAAGGTAAAGAAAAGAACAAACCGGCCGATCAAGACCAGTTTAAGTTCATGCTGTACGAAACGGGTAAACTGCTCAAAGCAAGCCCGCTCACATCGCAGGCGCTGCCGGAATTTGGAACGGCCGTTGTCATGAACGTTGTCAACGAGATTGGGGCCTTACCCACGCGCAACTTCCAGCAGTCCCAATTTGAACACGCCGATAAAATCAGCGGTGAAGAAATCACCGATACGATTTTAGTGAAAAACCAGGCCTGCTGGGCTTGCCCCATCACCTGTACGCGCATCACCAAAACCAAAAGCGGCAAAGAAGGTGAAGGCCCCGAATTTGAGTCTGCCTGGGCTTTTGGCGCGCAGTGTGGCATCGACGATCTGGATACCATCACCGAAGCCAACTTTCTGTGCAACGACCTGGGGCTGGACACGATTTCCATGGGCAACACCATTGGCTGCGCTATGGAGCTGGCTGAAAAAGGGCTGCTGGATGGCGACCTGGGCTTTGGTCAAGCTGACAAATTGTTGGGTTTAATTCAGGACACGGCTTACCGGCAGGGCTTCGGCGACGAGTTAGCTGAAGGCAGCTACCGCATGGCAGCCAAACACGGCGCACCGGAACTGTCCATGAGTGTGAAGAAGCTGGAAATGCCCGCTTATGATCCGCGCGGCATGCAGGGGCAAGGACTCGTTTTTGCCACCGGCAACCGGGGTGCCTGCCATGAAACAGGCAATATGTTAGGCCCAGAAGTGTTGGCCTTGCCCCGTCTCATCGACCGTTTCGCCACCCAGGGCAAAGCGGGCATTGTCTCTGTCCACCAAAACTCGGCGGCGGTAATTGACAGTCTGGTTTACTGCAAGTTTGCCAACATGGCCGTGGCGGAGGAATTTTTTGCCCGCGTGTTAACGGCCGTAACTGGCGAACTATTCACGGCCGATGATCTGATGATGGTCGGTGAGCGCGTTTGGACGCTGGAACGCCTCTACAACCTGCGTGAAGGCTTCACCAAAGAAGATGACACCCTGCCTGACCGCCTGCTCAACGAACCGGTCGCCGAAGGCCCCAGCGAAGGGTTTACCGCCAATCTCCCGCCGATGCTCGAAGAATATTATGCCTTCCGAGGCTGGGACAAAAACGGCGTGCCGACAGAGGCGAAATTGAAAGAGTTAGGACTGGATAATTTAAAATAATGAATAATGAATAATGAATAATGAATTGTGAAGTAGCGGTTTATTCACCATTCGCAATTCTTTATTGATTATTCATTATTCGCTACGGAGTAGCGCATGATTGACCAACGACTTTATGAAGAATTCCGTGACATTGGCCGCGACATTTTTGTCACTGGCCTCACCAGTTCGCATGGTGGCAACATGAGCGTGCGCGTCGGTGATAAAATCATCATCAAGCGGCGTGGAGCGCAGTTCGGCCGTTTGAAGCGCACAGATTTTGTGGAAACCAGCTTTCAAGGCAAAGACAGTGGCATCGTCCGCGCCAGCACCGAATTGATTGTACATCGTGCTATTTACGAACAGACATCGGCCTTAGCTGTCGTCCATGCCCATCCGCGTACGGCTATTGTCCTCAGCCTGAGCCGGGACGAAATCATTCCCATTGATAATGAAGGCTCTTATTTACTGCGTAAAATTCCGGTGGTGACTGTTGAACTTGCTTCCGGCTCTAAAGAGATGGCCAAAAAAGTGTCCGAAGCCTTACGCGGCTACAAAATCATCATGCAGCGTGGACACGGTTGTTTTGCCATTGGGCAAACGTTAGAAGAGGCGTATCATTGGGTTTCGGCTTTGGAGGAGGTAAGCGACATCATTTTGGAACACAAGCTAATGGGCGAAGAGATGATTGAGTATCGCAAGCACAGCGAAGCATACGCCAAATGGTAGAACGCGAATCGCCTAAAGGGAAACGGGTGTCCTTGTTTGTCACCTGCATGGTGGATATGCTTTCGCCGCAAACCGGGATGTCTGTGGTGGAAGTGCTGGAGCATTTGGGGCTGACAGTTGATTTTCCGGCCGGGCAAACATGCTGTGGCCAGCCTGCGTTTAATTCCGGCTATCGGGACGAAGCGCGGCAGGTGGCCCGTCACTTCATCGAAACGTTCCGCGAAGCCGAGGTGATTGTTACCCCGTCCGGCTCCTGTGCGGCGATGGTGCGCCATGAATACCCGCACCTGTTTGCTGAAGAACCCGCGTTGCTGGCCGAAGCGGAACGATTGGCCAGCATCACCTGGGAATTCAGTGAATTTATTGTCGATGGCTTAGGTATTGATGATTTGCAAGCGAGGCTGCCCGAACGGCAAACGGCCGTTTGCCACCACGCTTGCCACGGACTCCGTCTGCTCCATTTGAAAACCGCCGCCGAAACACTGCTGGAAAACACAGAGAATGTCACGTTGCAACCATGGGACAATAGTGAAATTTGCTGCGGCTTTGGCGGCCTCTTCGCCGTAAAGATGGCTGACGTGAGTGGAGCCATGCTGCACAAAAAGCTGGCCCACATCGTTGACAGCGGCACCGATTGTGTGGTCACCGGGGACATCAGCTGTTTGATGCATATGAACGGCGGACTGGAGAAACGGGGGAAACGGCCGTCTGTGCGCCACATCGCCGATGTGTTAGCTGAAGGTATTCGGCAGGAAGAAAAATAGGACGCAGATAAACACAGATTTTCACAGATTTATTGCTCATAATCTGTGTTTATCTGTGAAAATCTGTGTCCCATTATGGATAGATCTTTTATGAAGGTTCAGTCAAACAATTTTATTCCGGCGGCCCAGATTGCCATTCATGATGGTGATTTGCAAACGGCCGTTACCACCGGCACCGATTCCGCCTTCACCAAGCGGCAGGCATCCATGTATGCCGTTAGCCAAGAACATGGGCAGACGCTGCGGCAGCAGGCAGCGGCCATCAAGCGGCACGCGCTCAATAATTTGCCCGATTTGCTGGAGCAGGCCGAAGCCAACATGCGGGCCAACGGCATTCAGGTGTTGTGGGCGGCTGACGCGGCCGAAGCCAACCGGCACGTTTTAGAAATTGCCCAACGGCACGATGTGCGTTTGGTGGTCAAAAGCAAAAGTATGGTCACCGAAGAGGTGGGGCTAAACCACGCGCTGGAAGCGGCCAGCATCGACGTGCTGGAGACCGATTTGGGAGAATACATTGTGCAGTTGGGTGGAGAAACGCCCAGCCACATCGTCGCCCCCATCGTGCATAAAACCAAAGAAAGCATCCGCGATTTGCTCATCGACAAGGCAAATATGCCACCTACCGACGATGTGAACGAGATGACCCGGTTTGCCCGCAAAAAGCTGCGAGAGCGCTTCCTGGCGGCCGACATGGGCGTTTCTGGCGGGAACTTCATTTTGGCGGAAACCGGCTCCATTGGCCTGGTGATGAATGAAGGCAACGGCCGTATGGTCACGAGCCTGCCCCGTGTTCATGTGGCGCTGGTGGGCATTGAAAAAGTCGCCCCCACCGTGGCCGACTATGCCTTGCTGACCCAGGTGCTGCCGCGCAGCGCCACGGGTCAACAGTTGGCCGTTTACACCCATTTGGTCAACGGTCCGCGCCAGCCCGGTGAAACGGACGGGCCAGAGCATGTGTATGTGATTTTGGTCGATAACGGCCGTTCCCAAATATACAACACGGATTATGCCGAAGCGCTAGCCTGCATTCGCTGCGGGGCGTGCTTGAATGGCTGTCCGGTTTACCAGGCGGCTGGTGGCCACGCCTACGGCTGGGTCTATTCTGGCCCGATTGGCGCAGTTTTAACGCCCCTGTTCACCGGACTGGAAAACGCCAGTCCGCTGCCGCACGCCAGCACCTTGTGTGGCATGTGCAAGCAAGTCTGCCCTGTAGATATTGACATTCCGCGCATGCTGCTGGATCTGCGCCATGCGCTGGTGCAGCAAGGGCTGGGAGACACCGTTTGGAACGTGGGTATGAAGGCGTGGGCCTTTGGCAACCGCTCGCCGGGCCGGTTTGTATTTGGCGGCAAGGTGGCGGCGAAGGCGACCAATTTACTCAAGCCAAAATCGCTACCGGGGCCGCTGGGCGGTTGGACGAGGTACCGTGCCACGCCCAAATTTGCGCCCAAGTCGTTCCACCAACTGTGGCAGGAGCGGCAAGGAGGACGTGATGAGCAGTCGTGACCAAATTTTAGGTAAGTTACGCCAGCGACTCGATACGAGTTTGCCGTTTCCCACCGTCACCCCACCTGCTGGCCACCAGGCGGTGGTCCCCCTCAGCGATACATCTCCTGCGGCTTTGCAGGCTCGCTTTGTGCAAGAAGCGGAACAGGCAGCCTGTGTGGTGCATCAGGCAGACAGTGCGAAAGCTGCAATTGCGGCGATTTTGCAGATTGTGGGGCAAGATACGGCCGTTTCCGCCTGGGAACCTGCCCATATTCCGCTGCCGGGTCTGGCCGAAGCGTTGGACCAGGCCAACATCGCCCGCGTAGGGCAGGATGCCGACGTGCGTGTGGGTATTACAGGGGTAGATGCAGCCTTAGCCACGACGGGGAGCTTGGTGGTGATGAGTGGCAACGGCCGTTTCCGCGCCTCATCTCTTTTACCCCCAGTCCATATTGCCGTGCTCACCGCCAGCCAGATTGTGCCCGATTTGGAAAGCTGGTGGGTGGCACAAAAAGCGGCTGGGCTGGCTCAGACGCGGCAGCACAGCAACATTGCCATTATCACGGGTCCCAGCCGCACGGCCGATATTGCCATGCAGCTTGTGCTGGGGATGCACGGCCCGCGCGAGCTGCACCTGGTGCTGCTATAATTTTGCCCACATATGTTCGGGATATAAGATTTAAGTTGAAAGAGACAAAGGAACCCTGTGTTTAGTAGGACAAACGGCCGTTCCCCACAAATTGACTGGCTGGAACTGTTTGGCACCCTGACTAATTTCATTCTGTTCAACATGCTCTGGTTGTTTGGTTCGCTGTTCATTGTGACGATTCCGGCCATGACGGCCGCTTTGTTTGCTTCTGTTGCCCCATGGGGGCGTCGGCAATCGTTGGACGCGCCGCTGAGTGTGTTTTGGACGGCCGTACGGCGTTATTGGCTTAAGGCGTCTGTCGTTGGCGTTGTGGATTTGGTTTTGGGCAGTCTGGTGGCGCTGAACCTGTATGTAATTTGGCAAATGGGTTTTGAACAATTCATTGCGCTGCCAGCCTTTATTCTTACCAGCTTGCTGGGCATCTTTCTCATCCTGGCCAACGTATACATTTGGCCGCTGCTCGTTACGCTGGATCCGCCGCTGCGAGGCTTGTTCAAAAATGGGCTGCGACTGACGGTAGTTCATCCATTTTGGGGTGTGCTAATAGCTGTTGTGGCCCTTATTCCCATAGGTATTGGCCTGGTTTTGCCCCGCTTATTCTTCCTCACCGTTGCTTTTGCTGCCGCTACTTTAATCACTTATGCTGGTGCGTGGCGCATTATTCTTCGCTACCTAGACGAAGATGACCGCAAAACATTAGGTATTGAGTAACAGACCTGAATAAAGGACGCAGTAAGTGATGAGTGAGCCTCAAGCAGGGCGAGTGTATGTGGTGATGGGGGTATCTGGTTGTGGTAAATCTACCGTGGGGCGGGCATTGGCACAGCAGCTAGACGGCCCTTTTTATGACGGTGATGATTTTCATCCAGCCGAAAATGTGGCCAAGATGAGCCAGGGTATCCCGCTCAACGACGAGGATCGTGCCCCATGGCTGAATCGGCTGGCCGATTTGATTGAGGAACATTTAGGGAGAGGAGAAACGGCCGTACTCGCCTGTTCTGCCCTCAAAGAAACATATCGCCAGCAGCTGCAGCGAGGCCAGCCAAACGTTGTTTTTGTCTACCTCAAAGGCAGCTTTGATCTCATCTGGCAGCGCATGCAGCAGCGCGAAGGGCACTACATGAAGGCGGAGATGCTGCACAGTCAGTTTGATGCTTTAGAAGAACCGGATTTGGATACGGCCGTTGTGGTGGACATTGACCAGGATATAGACTCCATAATTTTAGAAATCATAGGACGTTGATAGACGCAGATTAAAAACAAAAATCAGCGTTTATCTGTGTTCATCAGCGTCCCATTCTTTTTTAGGAACTGTTTGCAAAATGAAACAAGAAATCATCCACATTGCCCTGGTTGTGCGTGACTACGACGAGGCCATCGCTTTTTACACCGAAAAACTCAACTTCACCCTCATCGAAGACACCTACCAGCCGGAACAAGACAAGCGCTGGGTGGTAGTAGCTCCGCCGGGGTCAAGCGGAACCACCATCTTGCTGGCCCGCGCCTCAAAGCCAGAGCAAGAACCGTTCATCGGCAACCAGACGGGCGGCCGCGTCTTTTTATTCCTGCACACG
Organism: Promineifilaceae bacterium (SeqCode); assembly: GCA_050292445.1. Lineage (GTDB taxonomy): Bacteria > Chloroflexota > Anaerolineae > Promineifilales > Promineifilaceae > Leptofilum. The sequence goes on from JBNKLQ010000003.1 coordinate 36,139, forward strand.
GATGATTTTTGGCGTGATTACCATGACATGCTGGCCAAGGGTATCCGCTTTGTGCGTGAACCAAAAGAGGCCGAATATGGCTTGGTAGCTGTATTCGAGGATTTGTACGGTAACTTGTGGGATTTGCTCCAATTGAATGATGATCACCCTCTGGTTCAGCGCCAGTCAGCAAAAGGGGGCGGTTGAGATGCGTGTTGCGGCCGTTTACGATATTCATGGCAACTTACCGGCACTTGAAGCCGTGCTACGGGCGATTGAGCAAATAAAGGTGGACATTGTCGTAGTGGGAGGCGATGTGGTGGCTGGCCCTTTGCCCAATGAGACGTTGCAACTTTTGCAAAGCATCACGATTCCCACGTACTTTATTCGCGGCAATGCCGAATCGGAGCTGTTGCGCGTTCTGGCCGGTGAGGAGCCTGGTGGCCTCTCGGAACGGGCGGACGAAGAAGCCCATTGGCTGGCCAAAACATTGACGCCGGAGCACAAGCAGTTCGTAGCCAGTTGGCCGGCAACCGTAACGCTCGAAGTAGCAGGGTTGGGAAAGGTCCTGTTTTGCCATGCCACGCCCCACAGCGACATTCAGGTGTTTACCCGTCTGACGCCGGAAGAAAAGCTGGCCCCTTTGTTTAAGGGCACAAATGCCTCGCTGGTTGTTTGTGGTCACACCCACATGCAGTTCGAGCGCACAGTTGGCGGCCTACATATCGTCAATGCGGGCAGCGTGGGGATGCCTTTTGGCCAAACGGGGGCAGATTGGCTTTTGTTGGACGGGGAGATTGTTTTACAACACGCTGATTATGATTTTGTTCAGGCTGCGGAACGAATTCGCCAATCAAACTACCCCCATGCCGAAGCTTTTGCCAGCAACAATGTTCTGCAATCTCCTTCCGAGGCACAGGCGCTTGAAATGCTTACGCAATTAGAAGCGAGGCAAGCTGGCAAAGTGTGAGCAGTTGTTGGTGAAATGAGCTTTTGTTTATAACGGCCGTATTCACCCCAAAATAGCAATATTCCCTGCTTGCCAAAACATTTTTTCGTGATACGTTCCAGTTTATGACATCAATCAATACGACCATAGACGCTTCAGACATTCCTGTGGTGGAGCGGGGGAACCGGGACACCTGGCATATTTTGTGGCGCTGTTTTGGTTATTTACGGCCGTATCGCAACCTCGTCATCGGCACCTACGCCACCATGGTCATCATCGGCGTACTCAGCCTGATCATCCCCCAATTTATCCGGCTCATCATCGACCGGGGCATTCGCCAGCAGGAGATTGGCTTTTTGGGCTGGTCGGTGCTGGCGCTGCTGGGGCTGACGCTCATCAAGGGCATCTTCACCTACTTCCAGGGGCGCTGGACCGAAGTCGCCTCGCAAACCGTCGCCTACGACCTGCGCAACGAAATTCAGAACAAGCTAACCGTGCTGCCCTTCTCCTACCATGATCGTACCGAGACGGGCCAGCTGCTCTCCCGCGCCATTCAAGATGTGGAGCGGCTGCGTTTCCTTACCGGGCGGGCGGCGTTTCGCATTATTGACGGCGCGTTTTTGCTGGTGACAACGGCCGTTGTCCTTTTCATCATGAGTCCGAAACTGGCGCTGCTGGTGATGCTGACCACGCCGCTGCTGCTCTGGCGTGCGCTCAGTTTTGGCCGCCGTTTTCGCCCGCTTTCCGTCGCCATTCAGGATCAGTTGGCGGTGCTGACCACCAACCTGGAGCAAAATTTACGTGGGGCGCGGGTGGTGAAGGCGTTTGCCCAAGAGGACGGAGAAATCGGCCGTTTTCTCACCCAAAACGAACGCTGGTTTTCCCTCTCCGCGCTGTCGTCCCGGCTGCAGGCGATTAACATCCCCATGATGGATTTAATTGCCAACCTGGGCACGGTGGCCGTGATCGGCTACGGTGGCTGGCTGGTGACGCAGGAGGCACTGACGCTGGGTGAACTGGTGGCGTTCACCACCTATCTGGGCCAGCTTACCGCGCCGGTGCGCCGCATTGGGCTGGTGCTGCCCGCCATCATCATGGCTTCCGCTTCCGGCGAGCGCATCTTTGAAATTTTGGACCAAAACCCTGATGTGAAGGATGCGCCCGATGCCGTCGCCTTGCCCAAAATTCAGGGCCAGGTGCAGTTTGAGGATGTCTCGTTTAGCTACCTGAAGCGGCACCGCGTACTGAAAGATATTAATTTTGCTGCCGAGCCGGGGCAGGTGATTGCTCTGCTGGGCGCGACCGGATCGGGTAAATCGACCATCATGAATTTGCTGCCCCGCTTTTACGATCCGACGGGCGGGCGGGTGCTGGTGGATGGGCACGATTTGCGCCAGATCAAGCTGGCTTCATTGCGCAGCCAGATGGGCATTGTGCTGCAAGAGACGACGCTCTTTGCCGCTACCATCGGCGAAAACATCGCCTTCAGCCACCCAGACGCCACGCGGGATGAGATTATCGCCGCAGCCCAGGCGGCCCAGGCGCACGACTTCATCAGCGAGCTGCCGGAGGGGTACGAGACGCACGTAGGCGAGCGGGGCGTGACGCTCTCTGGCGGGCAAAAGCAGCGCATCGCCATCGCCCGCGCTTTGCTGGCCAATCCGGCGATCCTCATTTTGGACGACGCGACGGCCAGCGTGGACACGCAAACGGAGCGATTGATTCAGACGGCGCTGGGGAACTTGATGAACGGCCGTACCACCTTCGTCATCGCCCACCGCCTGAGCACCGTGCGCCGCGCCGACCTGATTTTGGTGCTGGAAAAAGGGCAGATTGTGGCGCGTGGTACGCACGAGGAGCTGCTGGAAAAATCGGCTCATTACCAGGAAATTTATAACAAGCAGCTAAGGCCGCAGGAGAGAAGTTTGCCAGTAGGCGAGTAAGCGAGTTTGCGAGTTACTCGCAAACTCGCTTACAAAGGTTTTTACACATGAGTTTTTCAATTGGATCAACTGGCCCGAACATGGGTCCACGCGGAGCACTGCACCGCTTTGGGCAGGAAGAGGGCGGCCAGCTGTTTAATCAGCGGGTGGTGGTGCGGATGTTGGCGTATTTGAAGCCATACGGCCGTTACATGGCCATCGCTACCGTTTTAATGCTGATCGCTACCGGGATGACGCTGCTGGTGCCCTACTTGATCAAAATCGCCATCGATGAGCACATTGCCCAGAGCAACACAGATGGTTTAATTCGTGTAGCCAGTTATGTTGCAGGTTCGTTTGTGCTGCTGTATGTGGCTTCGGCCGGGCAACGCTATCTGTTGGGCTGGGTGGGGCAGCGCGTCTTGGCTAATTTACGCGAGGGGATGTTTCACCATTTGCAGGCGCTGCCGCTGGCTTACCACGATACGCACATCGTGGGCGTCACCGTCTCGCGAGTGATGAACGATGTGGCCGTCATCAACGACTTGCTATCGCAGGGGCTGGTGACGCTGGTGGGCGATTTGCTGGTGCTGTTGGGCATCATCATCGTCATGCTGTCGATGAGTCCGCAGCTGGCCCTCATCACCTTTACCGTGCTGCCGTTGATGGTGTTGGTGACGATTTTGTTCTCCCGCCGGGCCAAGGTTGCGTTCCGACGTACGCGCTCCAGTGTGGCCGCTGTGGTGGGCGATTTGGCCGAGGGCATTGCCGGGATGCGCGTCATTCAGGCGTTTGCTCAGGAAGAGGTGGCCCAGGCTCGTTTCGATGGTATCAATGAATCTAACAAAGATGCCCACGTTGATGCCATGTCACTATCCTTTGTCTTTTTGCCATCGATTGAGTTTATGGGAATGCTGGCAACGGCCGTTGTGCTTTGGTTTGGCGGTGTGGCGGTGAGCCAGGGCGAGGTGACGCTGGGCGTTTTGGTCGCTTTTTTGGCCTATGTCACCCGCTTTTTCCAACCCATCCAGGAGTTGAGCCAGCTGTACACGACGATGCAGTCGGCGATGGCCGGTGGCGAGCAGGTCATCCGCCTGATCGATACGGAGCCATCCGTGGCAGATGCGCCGGACGCGGCCGAAATGCCCCGCGTGCGCGGCGAGGTTAAACTGCATGACGTTTCCTTTCGCTACCGACCAGAAACGCCGCAGGTGCTGCACAACATTAATTTGCACATCGCTGCCGGGCAAACGGTGGCCCTGGTGGGGCCAACTGGCGCGGGCAAAAGCTCCATCGCCAACCTGATTGCCCGTTTTTACGATGCTACGGAAGGGCAGGTGCTGATTGATGGGCTGGATGTGCAATCGGTGCAGCAGCAGTCGCTGCGAGCGCAGACGGGCATTGTGTCGCAGGACCCGTTCCTCTTTTCGGGCACGATTGGTGAGAATATTCGCTTTGGTGATGAAGGGGCGACGGATACGGCCGTTACCCAAGCCGCCAAATTAGCCAATGCCCACGAATTTATCGATGCCCTGCCAAACGGCTACGAGACGCAGATTTTGGAGGGCGGGGTGAACATTTCGCTGGGGCAGCGGCAGCTCATTTGCATTGCCCGCGCCGTCCTGGCCGATCCACGCCTGCTCATTTTGGATGAGGCCACGGCCAATGTGGATACTTTGACCGAAGCGCTCATCCAGGAGGCGCTGGAGCGCTTGCTGAACGGCCGTACGGCCGTTGTCATTGCCCACCGTCTCAGCACAATTCGTCGTGCCGATTTGATTTGCGTGGTGCAGGACGGCCGTATCGTTGAGCAAGGCATCCACGAGGCGTTGTTGGCGCAGGACGGCCTGTACCGGGAGCTTTATGAGCGGCAGTTTGTAAATGATTTGAGGGAGTAGAGCGAACCTTGTAATTTATTCCCTTTGCTTCAGGGATTCCTACTCATTATGCTTGGGTCAGTTGAGTGAGCCAATGGCGATTTTTGGCGGCTTTCACGACGTTTGCGGTTTCAAAAATAGCGAGGCTGCGGGTCCCATTTTTCCTGGCCGCATCAATATCGCCTTTTAATAAAGAAAGTTGCGCCAAACCAAAGAGTGCTCTCCCAATTGCTTCAGTTACGCCAACATCTTCTGATACTTGAAGGCCTTCTGAAAAAGCATCTTCAGCTAGTTTTAGCTTCCCTAATTCCAGGTAAGCTTCCCCCAGACCGGCCAGCAGCACGCTAATTCTTTCTTTTTCATTGATTTGTCTTGCTAACGAAAGCCCGTTAAGAAAATGTGATACGGCCGTTTCGTATTGTTGTCTGGTAAGGGCTAAATCGCCCATCGTGGAAATAATATAGCAAATATTGCTGCTCATACCCGACTGGCGGGCAATGGTTAAGGCTTCCTGCAAATATGCCTCAGATTCGTCGTAAGCCTCACGTTCCATCACAACGATGCCCATGTTGGTTAACAAGTAACAGATTCTGTCCTGTAGGCCAAGTTGACGAGCATAAATGAGTGCTTCACGATAGCACTTCTCTTCTTCAACATAGTTACCGCGTCTTCCAAAGATAATCCCCAAATTGCCGAGTATGGAGGCTAAGGCTTCAACATGGTCACGCTTTCGGGCAAATTCAAGCCCCTGCTGATAATATTTCTCGGCAATATCATATTCCCCCAGTTTTTCTGAAATTGCACCGATATTTGACAGAGTTATGGCGATCTGTGCCTCATAAGAGATTTCTTGAGCAATGGCCAGGCACGTCTTGAAATGCTCTCTTGACTCTTGCAATAATCCTTTTCTAAAACAGATGGCACCTAAATCGGCGTGTAGTTCCGAGACGCTTTTTTTGTTTTGGGAAGCGATGGCCATTGCCAATCCTTCATCAAGATATTCTTGGGCAACGTTAAATTTAGCTTGTTTCCAGGCACTGCGCCCTAGGAATTTAAGGCAGGCCGTAATTATCTCTTTATTTTGTAATTGTCTGGCAAGTTGTAGCCCTTCTTGTAAATATGCCTCAGCTTCAGGAAACGCACTGTGTTTTTCGGCAATGCGGCCTAAATTCAGCAGGGCTGCTGCCCGGTCCGTGTTGTTCTGGATGTGGTTGTTTTTGAGGAGTTTTTGTAATTGTGTTTGGGCTAAATCTAAAAAACCACGAAACTCAAAATAGTCATAAATGCCAAGGACAAGCGTTGGGTAAGATGTATCCGTGGATTTCACAATGCCCAAAGCCGCCAGGATATTTTCTATTTCCCGTTCCAGGTGGTTGAATTCATGCTGATGTGTTTGTACATAATTTGACCAATAATGGACAAAGCGATGGGAGGTTTCTTGAAAATATTGTTGTCGGGCGGCTAATGATTGCATGGTGATCTCATAAGAGTTGAATGACGTCCGACAGAACGAAGTGTTGGGTTAACGGGTGAAGATAGTATCGTATGTTTTCTTGCAGGCTGGCGATAGCGCCTATTTCCAGGAAGGAAAATTGCCATAATTTATCAATACTTGCAACGAGGTTGGCATGAGGTAGTTGGCTTACTTGTTTTATCGCTTTGAAGTTGCCGCCAACACCAGGGGCAAAGTGGGCTAGGGTGATGAGTAGTTGCTGGTTTGTTTCAGATAACAATGACCAGGAACGGCCGTAAACATGTTTATAGAAATTGATATACTCGTTTTGAGTACCGTTTTGGATATTCACCTCGGTAAGGTGCTGTAAAACAATAGGCAGGTCAAAATAGGCAAGTTGGCTGACGATCAATTTTAGGGCTAATGGTGAACCGCCAGTCGCTGTGATGACGGGAAATAGCTGCCGGGGTATGGCCTCGGCAACGTGGTTTATTCCTTTTTCAGTTGCATCTTGTTGAATAAATTGGACGGCTTCATTTTCAACCAGGCCATCGAGGTGAATGGCAAATAAATCACCACGAAAACGCTGCCGACTGGTTAAAAGGGCTTTGCTGGGGTTTAAAAACGGCCGTAACTGGGCCACGATTTCGTTTTGGGGGGCAACGGCCGTTTCTAAATTGTCCAGGATGATAAGTACCGGTTGGCTGCGAAGCAATGCTTGCAGGCGTTTGCTCTTTTGTTCTGGGGGCAATTTGGCTATATCTGGTTGGTTCAATTGGGCGGCTATTGCGTCTAAGCAAGTATGAAATGTTAACCCACCTTCTGGAACCATAGCGCCTGGTAAATCATTCCGTGACGCACTGATCCAAACCACAGCCGTAAAATGACAAGATAGTTGGCATTGTTCGGCGATATTGCGGGCTAGGGCCGTTTTACCAATACCGCCTTGCCCATCAATCGTGATAAGCCAACGGCCGTTTTTATCTTCTAAAGCTTCCCTTATTTGGGCAAGTAATGTTTGGCGGCCCACCAATTCTCGATAATTTTTACCCGGTAGGTTAACTGATGAAGGCGGCAAAGCCTGCGAATCATTGGCAAGAAATACGTCTCCAACGACCTGAGTTGGGTTAGGATGCCCACCGTGTAAAAGAAAAAGTTTTAGCCAGCTTTGGTTGAGTTGTCCCTGTACCACAAGTTCTTTGGCTAAATTTTCTAAATCAGCCAGATTGGCGGGAATATTGCCGCGCCGCCAATGTTCTATGGCTGTGCCGCCCTGGCGGCCCAAGGCATAGCCCAATTCATCCTGAACAATTTGAATAGATTTTGAGTGCTGGATTTTGATGCGGTAAATGCCTTCAGACAGCAAGCGGGCAAATTCTTCTTTGGATTGGATGGCCATAAAACTCCCTACATTTTTTCGTACCACATTCGTAGCGCTTCCCCAAACTTTTCGTAGCTGAATTATATACCATAAACAGAGGAGTTACCCAAATGCCAGGACAGCGCGTGATCAGTTTGGGGGATCTACTTCAGCGTATTTATTAATGGGAGACGGCTGCTTTAGCCAAGAAAAGGAGCATTCAATGAAACGAGTAAAAATGTTGACATTTATCATTGTTGGGGTTGGTTTTATGCTGGGTTTGGTATTGCTGACGAGTGGCCGAGGAACGGCCGTACATGCAGCCAATTTTACCGTAAATAGCGTTATTGATGCTGTTGATAGCAACCTTGGTGATGGTGTCTGTGCCACCAGCGGAAATGTATGTACCTTGCGAGCCGCTATTCAAGAAGCCAATGCACTGGCTGGAAGCGACGTAATTACCGTACCTGCAGGTACGTACACGTTAACCCTGGTGAGTGGCGGTAGTGACACCGATGCCACTGGCGATCTAGATATTACAGATGATCTTACCCTAAGTGGCAGTGGTGTAACAGCAACATATATTGATGGTAATCAAATTGATCGTGTTTTTTATATTGCATCGGGCGTTAATGTTCAAATTACAGATGTCACCATCCAAAATGGCAACAGCTCGTTTGGTTCTGGAATATTCAATTGGGGCACACTTACAGTGCAGCGCAGCGCAATTGCAAATAATCAACTATCCGGAGCGTTCTACGCCGGAGGGGGAATTGATAATATTGGCACAATCACCATCATATCTAGCACAATCCACAACAACCAAACGCCAGGGGACGCTAACGGTGGCGGTTTGTTTAACCAGGGGCAAGCAACAATTACAGATACGTCTATCACCAGCAATACTGCGGGAAGCGGTTCAGGTATTTACAACACTACGTCGGGCGCGGTTTTGCAATTAGAGAATGTGACGATTGCCAACAACTCTGCTGCTGGTTCAGGGGGCGGGATTGTAAACAATAATGGCACGGCAACGGTAAATAATCTCACGATTGTGAACAATACCGCTGACAGTGACAACAATAGCTCTGGTGATGGTGGGGGGATATTTGCAGATGGCGGCACATTAAATATTGCTAACAGCATCGTTGCAGAAAACATAGATATGGGTGATGAATCTCCAGATTGTGGTGGTTTAGCAGGAACAATTGTGTCGGCAGGTCATAATTTTGTTGGCAAAAATGATGGGTGTAACTGGATTTCTACGACTGGTGACCAAGTTGGAACTATTGCCAGCCCTCTTGATCCTCAATTAGATACATTAACGGGGTCCCCAGCTTATTATCCTCTCCTGGCCAGCAGCCCCGTGATTGATGCAGGTGACCCTGCGGCTCCCGATGGGGCTTATCCCGCTTGTGCAGCCTCAGACCAGGTTGGTACCGCACGGCCTGTGGATGGCGATGGCGATAGTACGGCCGTTTGTGATATAGGTGCCTATGAATGGCGTAATCAAGTAAACGTTTATCTGCCTACGATTATCAAATAACAAAATAGTGCCTCGAAATTTTCGATTAACGATATAACAAATGACAGACGGGTAAAAACCATGAAAAAATACAGTATCGTGCTCATTATCATGTTGACATGGCTTATTTCAGCTTGTGCCAACACCAATAATCCAGAAGAAGTTGTAGAATTGGCAACGGCCGTTTCCACCAGCACACACACGCCTCAGCCTACCATTACAGCCATGCCTACAGAAACGCCAACTAGTGAACCAACAGAAACATCCTTGCCGCCCACACAAGCTCCCACCGTAGAACCAACGGCTACGGCCACAGCTACACCAACGCCAAATCGCCTGATTGCCTTCGCCTTTTGGAATGAAGAAAGCCATGCTTATCAGTTAGGGGTGATGAATACCGATGGTTCAGAGCGTATAGAATTTGCTGCACCCAGCCGCACCTTGCCCGAAGATTATTATCCAGAGCGATTAGGCTATGGTGTCAATTTTTCTTGGTCGCCCGATGGGTCACGAATAGCGTTCGCTTTTATGAATGACGGCATTACGTCCCCAAACTCCTCCAATTCGGGAGACAAGCAGTTTCAAATGGGAATTATGAACGCAGATGGCTCTAATCTGGTAGAATTATCCATACCGGTAGATTTTAACGTTTATCGAGCAGCACCGTCTTATACATGGTCACCTGATGGTATGCAATTGGCTCTTGTTTCAGATGGGGAACTTTATATTGTCAATGCAGATGGCACAGGTTTGACCTTGGTAGAAAGTGTAGCTGCTTTAAAATCTCAGCCCGATTACAATGGAGTTAGCTCTGCGTTTTCACCAGCATGGTCTCCAGATAAAAATCATATCGCTTTTGTTTGGGATAGGAATGTCATGTCACTCGATCTAAACGATTCCACCCTGACAACAATCACGAGACCTACACCCGTGCCGATTGAGGATAACACGACAGAGTTTTGGGGCGATCCGGCCCTTGCCTGGTCACCGGATGGCGCATGGATTGTGAATTCACAGTCTGGTGTTTACCTTTATCAGCATGAGTCACCCCAGGAAGTGATCCAGATTTCTTCTTGGGTTGGCCGCAATTGGAACTGGTCTTCAGATGGTATGCTGCTATTTGGTCAAGTAACTGATTTAGATGACGATAATTTCCCTACTGAATCACTAATGTTTAACATGAATGATATGACTCTCGTGCGTAATCCGGCTTTGGGTATGGGTGATTACCTGCGTGGTTTTTCGCCAGATGGCAGCCAGATGGCGTTTGTTTCTAACCGCAATGGAACGTATGATCTTTTTGTGGCGGATGCAGATGGAGCTCATATTAACCAGTTAACAAACGATGAACCATTTGAGGGTGTTTTTGGTTGGTTGCCTGATGGTACAGGCATTTTGTTTACTTGGAGCCAGGCTGGCCAGCAAGATATTTATATGGTGGCTGTTGACGGTGCTGAACGGGTGAAATTAACAGATACGGCCGTAAATGAATTCATGGCTCAGTTACAACCTGCACCTTGAATTTTCTTATAACAATTATGAAAGTGACCAAATTCAACAATGCCAGTAACTTTTTAGAAACTGCTCTTACATACCTAGAAGAGCACGAATCATTAAATGGCCTCATGCTGGGTATCGCTTTTCGGCTGAGTCACAGCGCACCCCGGCGGCGGAATCGGCCGTTTTTGGCGGTGGTAGAAGACGGCGGCGAACTGGTTGGCGCGGCGGTGATGACCCCACCGCGCAAGATGGTGCTGTACAGCCATTTGCCAGCGTGCCAGCCAGTGGTGCAGGTGCTGTGGGACGCGCTAGACGATA
>JBNKLQ010000004.1:0-44100 GCA_050292445.1 Promineifilaceae bacterium (SeqCode)
GCCCGGTTTCATGCCGTCCACGGTGGTTTCCGGAATGATTTTCGGGGAAGGGCGACCCGGTACGGCCGCGGTAGTGATCAATACATCTGCTGTGGCGATGTGGCCAGCCAGCTCTTCCTGCTGCTGTTGCAGCGATGTCTGTCGTTCTTTTAGACGGGCGAGCTGCTGTTCTACCTGGTTCAGCGTGGCCCGGCGGCTGTCCACCACGGCGCGACGGCCGTCTACAATGGTTTGCTCTGCGCCGATGTTTTGCCGCAGGCTTTCCCGCTGCTGTTGCGCCTCGGCCACCGGCAGGCTGTCCAGCTGCGCCTGGGCATGGCTCACGGCCGTTTCCAGCCGCACCACCTCCGCCTCATCTTTTTGGGCGTTGGCGGCCAGCGTTTCGATGCGGGTTTGCAGCCGGGCGGTCGCTTCTGCCTGCGCCTGCTGCTGTCGCTCGATAAACGTCTGCTGCTGCTTTTGCCGGTCCAAATCCCGCTGCGCTTGGCTGACGCGCTGGCTGGCCTCGTTCATCAGCCTGCCTAACCGCTGCTCCTCGTTGTTGAGTTCGTCAACGGTCTCTTGTTTGGTTTGGATGAGGGCTTGCTGCTCGGCAACGGCCGTTTCCTGCCCCGCCACCGTTTCTTTCTTCTCCGCCAGCTTTTGCTGCGCTTCACGCCACGCTTCTTCACGAGCCAGCAAGCTGTCCTGCTCCGATTGACCCACCAGTTCGATCAGGCCGCCCGCGTGAGCCACCGTGCCGTCTGGGGCAGCGGCAACGCAGCCAGTGGGGAGCGTCTTGGCAATGGCCACCGCAGCTTTCGCCCCATCCACCAGCAAAACACGTCCCAGCAAAAGCTGCACCAGCGGGGCAAACTGTTTGTCAAAGGTCACCAGCGAATCGGCCCAGCCGATAGCCCCTTTCTCTTTCATTTCGGGTGGGGCGGTGGGCTGCAAGCTGTCTGCCACGGCAACGGCCAGCGCGGCGTCTGGGTCACGCTCGGCCAGGAGCTGCCACAGGGCGGCTTCGTCGGGCAGCAGCAGGGTGCCTAGCCGGGTTTGCAGCGCCGCTTCGATGGCTTGTTGGTGCTGGGCGGGGATGGTGAGAATGCTGGCTAAATTGCCTAAGACTTCGATGTTGTCGGAGACGGCCGTTTCCTTGCGGCGCATCTGGTCCAGCATCTCGGTTTGGGCTTCCAGCCGAGCCAGCTCTTTCTGCTGACGGCTGAGCTGCTGTTCCTGGTCGCGCAGGTCACGGCGTAAATTTTTGAGTTCTTGAATGAGTTCTTGTCGCTGGGTTTGTGTCTCGCTGCGTTTTTGGCGCAGATCATCCACTTTTTGTTGGGCAGTGCTGAAAACGGCCGTGAGCTTCTCCACCTCGGCCTGCATTTTCACGCTCTCGCCACCCTCGGTGCTGGGCTGATTGGCCGACTGCTCCTGGAGCTGTTCACGCAGCTGGTTGAGCTGCCCTTGCAGCTGGGCCACGCGATTTTGCGTGCTGCGCTGTGCCTGCACCGAATTTTGCAGCTCTGACTGCCATTTGTTAATCGTCGCCTGCTGCGTCTGGAAGTTGGCATTGAAAGTTTGCAGCTGCTCTCGCGCCTGGTTCAGGCTGGCCTGGGCGGTGGTCAGTTCTTCGGTGGCGGCAGCCAGTTCGGCGGCGGCGGCTTCGCGCTGCTGGCTCAGCGGGGGCAGTTCGGACTCTACTTCTTGCAGGCGGCGCTGCACCGATTCGCGCCGCTCTTGCATGATGGCCACCTGCCGCCGGGCCGCTTCTAGCTGGTCGCGCAAATCGTCCCGCTGGTTTTGGGCTTCATTGATTTTTTGCTGTAAGCGGTGGATTTGGCGGCGCAGGTCGTCGGCGTTTTCTTGCTGGACGCGCATTTTCTGGCGGCTGGCCTGCCATGTTTTTTCGCTGGATACGGCCGTTTCTTTGGCCCGGCGTATCTCTTTTTTGGCTTGTTCCCAGCGGAAGCCATACCAGATGCGCAGCAAATTTTGCAGGTCCAGCGAAATTTGCTCGTAATTTTGGGCGCGGGTGGCTTGCCGCTTGAGCGAGGTCAAGCGCGGGCGAATTTCGGCTAAAATGTCGTGGACGCGCTGCAAGTTGCGCTGGGTTTCTTGCAATCGGCGCAATGTTTCGGCGCGGCGCGATTTGTAATGATTGATTCCCGCCGCTTCTTCAAACAGGGCACGCCGCTCTTCTGCTCGCAGAGAAAGCGCCTGGTCTACCAACCCCTGGCCAATGATGGTGTAGGTGCGCTCCGCCAGACCACTGGTGGCCAGCAGGTCGGTGATGTCTTTCAGGCGCACCTTTTGGCCGTTGAGGATGTACTCATTTTCGCCGGAACGGTGGGCGCGACGGCCGATTTCCACTTCGCTGTAATCAATGGGCAGCCAGCCATCACTATTGTCCAAGGTGAGGATCGCCTGGGCCATGCCAGCGCGGGGGCGGCTTTGGCTGCCAGCGAAAATCATATCGATGGTGCGCTTGCCGCGCAGGGTGCTGTAGCTTTGTTCTCCCAGCACCCAGCGCACGGCGTCGGCAATATTGCTTTTGCCGCTGCCGTTTGGCCCGACGATGGCGGTGATGCCTTCGTCGAAGAGAAATTCTGTTTTACTGGCGAATGTTTTGTATCCTTGCAGGACGAGTTTTTTGAGTCTCATAGATCAAATGGATGGCCCGATTTTGGGTAGTTTGGGCGGCGCGCAGTATAGTGATATCTGGTAAACTATGCAAGTTATGGGCTACAGCGGACAAATGAAAACAATGTTACAATGGTTCTGCCAAGATCGTTTCGTATGCTGCCGCCAGATTGCCTATAATATACATTTGGGAAAAGCTCGATTTATCTAATAATCCATACTTATTTGGACTTTGTTGTGTTGATTCGTCAAGAAATTGAACAAGCAATTGTAACTTTGGAAGCCCAGCGTGCGGTGCTGGCCCCAGAAGTTGCTAATATTGCCATCACTACCCTGCGGGAGAAACTTGCCGCGTTGATGGAGCCATTGCCCACGCCGCAGCAGGCGCAGGGAGCGGTTTTGGTGGCTGACATGTCTGGCTTCACTACGATGTCTGAGTTGATGGATGCCGAAGAAGTGCGAGACATGATCAACGCCGTGTGGCAAAAGCTGGACAGCGTGATTGATTCCTGGGGAGGGCGTGTCGATAAGCATGTTGGCGATGCGGTCATTGCTTTTTTTGGCCTGCCGGTGCCGCGTGAAGATGATCAGGAGCGGGCGGTGCAGGCGGCGCTGGATATGCAGATGGAGCTGGCGCTTTTTAACGAGGGGCCATTGCGGCAAATGAATAGTTCGCTGCCGCAGAATCAGGCGCTGCGGATGCGTATTGGCGTGCATTACGGTTCTGTACTGCTGGGGTCTCTGGGCAGCAATGGTGACTATTCCATTATGGGGGACACGGTGACAGTGGCGCATCAGCTGGAGCAGCAGGCCCCAGTGGGCGGCGTGCTAGTTTCCCATCAAATTTATGAGCAAATTCATCCTTTTTTTGATGCCGAGGCCCAAGATGGACTGACGTTAAACGGAAAGTCAGGCAATGCCCGTGGCTATGTCATCATGCGGGAGAAGCCACATGCGTTTCAGCGTGGTAGCCGGGGCACAAGCTTTTTGGAAACCCGCATGGTGGGGCGGACACAAGAGATTGGCCAGCTTCAAGATGTGCTGCAAGGGACCATTGAATCTGGGATGGTGCAAGTCGTCACGATTTTAGGTGAAGCGGGAATAGGTAAGTCTCGCTTGTTGTATGAATTTGAGCGGATGCTGGGCTTGTGGCCGGATCAGGTAGCGCTTTATCGAAGTGGGGCGGATCGTAGTATTACGCAACGGCCGTATAGCCTCATGCGCGATCTGTTTGTGAACCATTTTGAGATTCATCGCCGTAACAGTGCCACCGTGGCCAGGGAAAAACTGGTCCGGGGATTGATGGCTCAGTTTGGGGCGCAAGAAACTGGTAATTTGGCGAAATCCCAGACCATTAGCCGGCTGTTGGGCTTTGATTTACCAGACAGCGATCCGTCGCATGAGCACAAAGAAGCGCCGCGCCAGCTGCGAGAAGATGCTTTTCGTGAGTTGGTGGCTTATTTTACGGCCGTTTGCCAGCAAAATGATGCGGCCGTTCTCTTTTTAGAAGATATTCACTGGGCGGATGAATGGTCTTTTGATTTGTTGGATTATCTCATTACCGAGTGCCATGATTTGCCCCTGTTAATTGTCTGTTTAGCGCGACCGGAATTATTAGAGAGACGGCCGTCTTGGCGTGTGCTCGAAGAGTATAATCAACTTGCTTATCATCACATCAATCTCCAACCGCTGTCGCTGATCGATAGCCGCCATTTGCTGTCTGAGCTGCTCCATCAGGCAGACCAGGTGCCGCTGCGCCTTAGCGAGATGATTGTGAATGGGGCGGATGGTAATCCGCAACATTTAACGGAGCTGGTTAAGATTCTCATGCAAGAGGGTGTGATCGACACTTCTAGTAATCGTTGGTACGTCCGTATGGGGAACCTGGCGGATTTGCCGACGGCGCTTTTATTGCCCAAGCTGCTGAACAATCATCTAGAGCGTTTACGCCAGCCGGTGCGTAGCGCGGTGCAGCGTGCGGCAGTGATGGGGCCATTTTTCTGGGACATGGCGCTGCTGCAAATCAGTGCCGAAGATGACCAATCGTTGACCTGGGATGAGTTAACGGCCGTATTGGGTGAACTGGTCGATTTGGGTTGGATATACCGGCGCAAAAATTCGGCGTTTGCTGGCACTCAGGAATATGCGTTTAGTCATGATGTTTTGCAGCAGGTTGCCTATAACGCGCTGACTTCCTCTGCGCGTCAGCAGGCCCATGCGCGCATTGCTGCCTGGTTTGTGACGCACGACAGCGAGCAGATAACCCAGTTGGCCAGAATGGTGGCTTACCATTTGGAGCGGGCAGAAAAACACGACCAGGGTGCCGTATGGTACGGCCGTGCGGCTGAGCAGGCTCGCCAGCAGTACGCGCCACAGCTGGCTACCAGCTATTATCGTCGAGCATTAAATTTGCTGCCTGCTTCACCAGAAACCGAAGCTTTTTGCCTATCACTCAACGAAGGGTTGGGGCAAACGCTTCGTTTGCTGGCCCACTTTTCGGAGGCGGCGGACGCTTACCGGGCAATGGTGATGACTGCCGAGTCCTCAGATGATAAAGAAGCTGTGATACGTGGTCATCTGGGTCTTTTTATGTGTTATTTGTTTCAAGAAGAGTTGACGTTAGCCTTAGATGCGGCTCGTTGCGCTACCGAGGCGGCGGAAGTTGCAGAATTGGCAGATTATCAACTGTTGGCACAGGCAGCTTTAGGCTGGGTGCTGGTTTTGGTAGGTGAGCAGTATACGGCCGTACAAATTGGCAAAACATTGTACGACATGATCAAAGTTGAATCACCGTCTCGGCCCAAAGCCTACATGCAGGCCCTGCTGGGCCACATCGCTCGTGAATCGGGTCATTATGAGCGTGCCAGGAACACTATCGAAACCGCCCGACTGCGGTTCAGCGATCTGGGTGAACGCGTTTGGGAAGCGTTAATGCTGGTCCAACTGGGACATATTGCCCGAGAACAACATGATTGGGAAACGGCCGTTAACCATTACACTGCCAGTCTCTATTATGCGCGTGACTTAGGGGATGTTTATGGTACAGTTTTGTCGTTACGTTTCCTGGGCATGATTGCTATGCACCAGGCTGCGTATGAGGAAAGTGCCATCTATTTGCAGCAAGCGCTTATCCAGGCAGAGAAGAGTGACAATGATGCTTTGCGGGTACAGGTTTACGGCTGTTTAGGCCATCTGCATTTGCGGCAGGCGGTCGCCGATCCACAATCAAGAGCAGATTTGGAAGCGAAGGAAGACCATTTGCAGCAAGCGTATAATTGGCTCGAAAAAACATTGCGATTGGCGCGGATTTTGGAACGGCCGTTGTCCATCAGTATGGCCGTATCAGGTCTGGCGCAGCTCTTTTTGGAAGACCATTTATTGGATGAAGCGTTGTCGCAGGCCACAATGGGCGTGGAGATGGCCCTCGCCGTGCGTAAACAGCAGTTTGGTCGGGAAGCTAGACGGATTACGGCCGTATCCTGGCGTGTCTTGGGTATGGTTTTAGCCAAGGAACCCGCTAAAGATCGTCAGGTGACAATTCAACAGCGACCCGTGAATGCCGCCGACTGTTTTAGCCAGAGCCGTCGTCTGCTAAGCGAGCTAGGTGAAACGACGGCCGATGAACTGTTGTTGACGCTGCAACATTGGGCTACCTATGAGCGACTCCGTGACGCACCAGAACGAGCAAACGAGCTTGTGGCTGAAGCTGACAAAATCAGGCAGGCATATAACCTGGAATGATGCGTAAAACGTGATATGTGCGTTACTATTGGCCAAGGGTCATGTATCATATGTCACGAATAATCTGGAATATCCGAAATTGTAGACTGAGCCGTATTGATGAGTGAGCAGGAACAACTACACCAGGTAATAACCTCGCTGGAGGAAAAGCGCATCATTTTGGGTGATGCCGTTGTCGATACCACCATTGCTGCTCTTCAAGAAAAGTTAGCGGATCTAGATTCTTCAACACCAAATCATCTGGCTGCCAGAACAGCGCAGCGTAAGCAAGTCTCCATCCTTTTTGCCAATATAACAGGCATTTCCACGGGCACAGACTCCCTCCCCGATACCAACATCCTGAACATTATGAATGTATTGTGGCGTCGTCTGGATGGGGCTATTACCAACCAGGATGGCACGATTGATAAGCATATGGGTGAAGCTGTCATGGGTTTGTTTGGTGTACCTGTGGCTCATGAAGATGATGCTGAGCGGGCCTTGCGGGCTGCCTTGCAGATGCGGGCCGCGCTCAGCGATTTTGTTTCGGAGCGAGTCGGGGCTGATGAACTTTCTGAGACAGAATTGGCACATTTGCGCGGGCTTCAAATTCGCATAGGCATTAACACAGGACCAGTGATGCTGGGGCGCGTGGGCAGCAGTGAAGAATTCACGGTGATTGGAGATGCCGTAAATGTGGCCAGCCGCCTGGAGAAGTCGGCTCCACCTGGCGGTATTTTGATTGCTCACGATACGTACGTTTTGGTGCATGATCGATTTAATGTGGAGCCGCTTGGGCTGGTAAATATTCGTGGCCGGTCAGAACCGATTCAGGTTTATCTCGTTTTGGGCATTAAGCCACGCTTGTTTTATGCTTCAGGGCGAGGTGTGGAAGGCGTGGAAACGCGCATGGTGGGGCGGGAGGCTGAGTTGCAACAGTTAAAGGATATGTTGCAGCAAGCGGTTGAAGATCGCGTGGGTCAGGTTTTAACGATTGTGGGTGATGCTGGGGTGGGCAAATCTCGCCTGGTGCATGAGTTTGGCAACTGGGTGCGCGCTTTGCCTTATGAGGTGCCCGTGTTTAAGGGGCGTACCTATCAGCAAATTAGCCAGCTGCCGTTTGGCCTCATTCGCGACATTCTGGCTACCTATTTTGAGATTCAAGACAACGATCCCCCAGCCATAGCGGAAGAAAAACTGGTGCAGGGTATGGGCCAGTTTATTGGCCAGGAAAATGATGACATTCGGATGCGGGCCAATGTTATCGGGCAGCTGATTGGGCTGGACCTGACGACAAAGGTGCAGTCGCTGGGACAAACGGGTGAAGCGCCACAGTTACGGGCAGCGGCGTATGAATATCTAGCAACGTTTTTTGAGGTGATTGCGGCCCATAATTCGGCCGTTTTGCTCTTTTTGGAAGATTTGCATTGGGCTGATGAAGCCTCGTTGGATTTTCTGCGTTATTTGGCCGACAGCTGTCGTAAAGCACCGTTGCTCATCATCGGCGTTACTCGGCCGCAGGATGGGCAAGCTGGTAGTAGTTATCGGGAACGGCCGTTACCCGGTACAAATATCCAGATCGATAACCTCTCCCCAGAGGAAAGTCAGCAGCTGGTAGTAGAAATTTTGCAGAAGCTGCCTGAAATTCCGGCCGATTTGTCCGACCTCATTTTGCAGCAGGCTGAGGGCAATCCTTTTTACGTGGAAGAGCTGATCAAGGTGCTTATTGAGGACGGGGTGATTATTGCCGGGCAGAAACAGTGGCAGCTACGACGGAATCAGCTTACCGAGGTGCGTGTGCCGCCCAACATTACTTCTGTGTTGCAGGGTCGTCTGGACCGGCTGACCAATATGGAGCGCGTAACGTTGCAGCGGGCGGCAGTGGTGGGGCGTGTTTTTTGGGATACGGCCGTTACCCAGATGAATGCCGCTGCAGATGAACCACTCGACCCAAACCAGACCCGCACGGCCCTGCAAGCTCTGGAAAAGCGCGAAATGATTTTCCGCCGACAATCTTCTGGCTTTGCTGGCACCAATGCCTACCTGTTCAAACACGCCATTTTGCACCAGGTCACCTATGAATCCGTTTTGCTGCGCTCTCGCCCTATTTATCATAAACAGGTGGCCGACTGGCTGGCCCAGCAAAGTGGCGAGCGCATCTCGGAATATGCCAGCACCATTGCCGAGCATTACGAACTCGCCGAAGAAAAATCCACTGCTGCCGAGTTGTATGAGATGGCAGGCCAGCGTGCCCAAGATACCTTTAATAATGGGATGGCGACTGTCTACTACTGCCGCTCCCTGGCCCTGCTGACAGAGATGCCGCATTATGCTATTTGGCAATTGCGCTTGCAGGAGGATTTGGGCGAATTGCTGTTGCAACAGGCGCGTCTGGTAGAGGCTGCCCAAGCCTACATGACCATGCGCTTTACGGCCGAAGAAGATGGCGATCTTTTGCTTCAAGCACGGGCCTGGAATGGTTTGGCGGAGATTCAAGAGATTCAGGCTGATTATGTGTCGATGCTGGAAAGTGCCCAGCAGGCAGAGCGTGTGGCTTGGTTGATTAATGCCGAATCGACCTGGGTACGTGCGCTGCTGCACAAAAGCACGGCGCTGCTGCGTCAAGGGGATGTGGAGATGGCGCTTTTGGCCACTTTCCGTGCCGTGGAAACTGCACAGCGGCTGGATGAACCTGAATTGCTGACGCTTTGTTTGCAGAAGTCATGCGAACAGCACATCAGAATTGGCCGGTACCGACCGGTCGATCAATATTTGGCACAGTTAAAGGGTCAATCTGCCTTGCTGGATCGCCTGGACAATCGCCCGGCGCTGGCATTGGCCAACCGCGCTCTAGGGGAGATTAACAAGCGCCTGGGACGATTTGATAAAGCGTTGCACTGGCTCTTGGCGGCGATGAAGGTTTATCGGGAGCTGGAAGATCAATTAGCGATTGGCCAAACGCTCAATCTATTGGGCGAGACCTCTCGCCTGCGAGGGCAATCTAGCGTGGCGATTCCTTTTTACCGCAAGGCTTTGGCTATTGTCAATGGGCTGGATAATCAGCTAGAGATTATGAAGGTGCGCACAAATTTAACGGCCGCTTTGGTTGATTTAGGCAGCTACGATGCGGCCGAACGGGCGATACGGTCCGTAGTGCGCCTGGTTGAGGATTTTAGCAAGATGGCTGGCTGGTATGAGAGCCCTCGGGTGTATGTGTACCAGGCGCTGGCGTGTCTGGGAAAGGGCCAGCCAGACCTGGCGCTCCGTTATGCTAACCGGGGGCATCGCAAAGCTGCTGTGCAGGAAAGCGATGGGGCCCTGGGGTTTGCCTGGTATGGGTTGGCGCGTGTATTGGCTGAGGGTGGGGAGGGGATACGGCCGTTACAAATCGACAACGGTACCTACACCGCCTCAGACTGCTTTGCCGAGAGTTTACGTCTGTATTCGACAGTTAACGGCGGCGGTGTGGCCTCAGCCCGAGACCAGGCCCGTACCCTGTGGACTTGGTCGGCTCACGAAGCGGCCATCGGCAACGAAACTCAGAGCGCGCGCCTGAGCCAACATGCCCAAGAACTGGCCGACGCCCAAGGCATCCAATTGCCTGAGTGGTAGACCTACCAAACTCTACACAAAAACCCCTTCAAATAAGCAGATTCAGGAAATGTAAGCAGTACCGGATGGTCTGGTCCTTGGGTGAGGGTTTGGATGATCTGTACCTGCCGTCCGGCGTCAACGGCCGCACCAAACAACACCTTTTGGAACAACTCAGCGCTGACGAGGCCGGAGCAGGAGAAGGTGGCTAATAAACCACCTGGTGGCAGCAGCCGCAGCGCCAGCCAGTTTAAATCTTTGTAGCCACGACAGGCGCGCTTTACGTCGCGCTGGCTGTGGGCAAATTTGGGCGGGTCCAGCACAATGACGTCAAACGTTTGGTCGGTGTCACGATAGTGGCGCAAAACGTCGAAGGCGTCACCAGCCAGATATTCATCTTGCGGCCGTTTCCAGCCGTTGCGTTCTACATTTTGTTCAGCCAGGGTCAGGGCATCAAAAGAGCTGTCTACGTGGGTGACTTGCTGTGCCCCGTTGGCAATGGCAACCAGGCCAAACCCACCTGTGTACGCAAAGACGTTGAGGACGCTTTTGCTGGCGATGTGATGGGGCTGGCAAACGGCCGTACGATTTTCCCGCTGATCCAGATAAAAACCACTTTTGTGTCCACCTAGCAAATTGACGCCAAACTGGATGCCATTTTCTTGAATCACCAGCGTTTCTGGCGGGGTGTCACCACTGGCGACGCGGCTGATTGAGGGCAGCCCTTCTTTTTGGCGCACGTCGGCGTCGGAACGTTCGACGATGCCTGTAGGCTGCCAGATTTGGTTCAGCGCGGCCAGGATGGTTTCTTTTTGGGCTTCAATACCTGCCGTGAGCGACTGCATCACCAAAAAATCGCCATATTTATCCACGATGAGGCCGGGCAGGGAGTCGGCTTCGGCGTTGACGAGGCGGTAGGCGGTGGTGGCCGGTTCCAGATTGAGTTGCTGGCGGTGTCGGTTGGCTTGCTGGAGACGGCCGTTCCAAAACAGCTCATCAATTTGCTCATCCACATCCCAACTGAGCAGGCGCACCCGGATTTGTGAATGGGGATTGAAATAGCCTGTTGCCAGGAAACGGCCGTTTCCATCCACAACCTGTACCAAGTCCCCTGGCTGTGGTTCCCCTTCAACCCTGGCAATTGCCCCGGAAAACAGCCAGGGATGTCGGTTCAAAACTGATTTTTCCCTGCCGGGTTTCAGAGTAAGTTGGCCAATAATTGCGTGCATGGGATTTCACTAACTGTCATTCCCGCGAAGGCGGGAATCCATATGTCTGGAATCCTGCGAAGGCAGGAGGGACAAGCAAAAGTGATGAGGAAAATGGAGATTGAGCGAAAACTAAATCTCCAATCTCTAATCTCCTAAACTTGTCGATGTTGGCTTTCGCTGTCTGGCGCTTCGCTGAGCAGCTCCAGAGCGTGGGGCAGAATGGGCAGCAGCACGTCCATGTTTTCCCGGACCGCTTTGGGATTGCCTGGCATGTTGATGATTAGCGTGCGCCCGCGAATGCCGGCCACGGCGCGGGAGAGCATGGCATGGCGGGTAATTTTTAAGCTTTCGGCGCGCAGCGCTTCGGCAATGCCAGGCGTTTCCCGCTCAATGACGGATTTGGTCGCTTCCGGCGTCACATCACGTGGGGAAAAGCCAGTGCCGCCGCTAGTCAGAATGAGATTGACTCCCGCATTGCACCATTGGATGAGTGCATTGGCAATCGCCGCTTTTTCATCTGGCACGATGGTTCGATGGCTGACTTGCCACGGCGTTTTGTTCTGCACAATCTCAGCCAGGATAGGGCCGCTGCGATCTTCATACTCGCCGCGCGCCCCCCGGTCTGAGACGGTTAAAATAGCCACCTGCATTGTTTAATGTGCCTTTTCAATGAGCGACAGCCAGTTGTCGTTAAGGCCGCTGTCGGTCACACCGTAGAAAAAGTGAATCGTATCGCCCTCACGCATGGCCAGATCGTACCAAACGTTGTCATTCTTTTTACGAATATCGAGAACGGCAATGTTGCCTTGCCAGGAAATATCAGATGGTTTGGGCGTGTCGGTTTCCACTTTGGTGATGGCATAATGCCACAGCTTGCGGGCTGAGGAGCGCGTCACGTTTTTGATCAGGTTGCCGTTGCGCAGGTCGCGCACGGTATGATAGTACGTTCCCTTGCGCTTTTCGCTCTCTACAATTTCCACGCCGGTTCGCGGTGGTTCAACTACGTTCGTGGCCGTTTTGCCTATTTTGGGTGCCAGATGGCCGATTGGCGGTAAGGGAGGCAGTATCTCCTGTTCTGTTTCAGCTGTTGCCTCGGCCGGGCTGGCAATCAGCCGCACAATTTCATCACGGACGGCCTGACTGGTTTCGGTATCATCCCGAATATAGAACAGGTTGTCGTCGATGGCATAGGGTTTATCCTGACCTGGCTGCACCGTCACGCGCACAATTTGTTCTCCTTGGGAGGGCAAATTGTCGATGTGGATGTCTGGCTCTGGGGTAAAGCGGTTGCTAATGACAGTTTGCAGCCGGTCTATAGCCCGATTATGGTCCCGTACCCCGACTGGCTTTTCTTTGGGGTTGGCCGAAACGCCGATGTAGATGGTGCCACCATTGCCATTGGCCATGGCGCAAATGTCGCGCAGCACGTGGTTTTGATGCCCGCCGCGCTGAGCCATCGAGGCGTGAAAGGATTGGACGATGGATTCCCCTTCTTCACGAGCCAGCTGGACAAAATCAATGGGGTTGGCTGGGCCGCGATACGGTCGTGTTAAAGACAAATCATTGCCCTTCAACACACTGGCTAATGCCTCAAATGAGACCGCCGGTAGCAAAATTTCCGTTACCCGGTCGCCAATGCCCAACGATTTTGAGTTTGAATTCTCGCGCATCAGCCGGTGGGCGTCTGACCCCTGGATGCAGCGCATGGGGCGGGGATATTCTGGTTTGGAGCCATCAAAAAAGCGGCGGGTAGTGTAACGGCCGCGTTTGTCTAAATCCGTGACTTCCAAAACGTGCAGATTGGGATCTTGCGTGTAGGCAATGCGCGTTTGGCCACCAAAATCGAGACCGCGCATAGCCACACCGTTGCTGGAGTTGGCGTGGGCGGCAATAACAATACCACCTGCTTCGTTGATGACACGATAGGCGGTAAGGACATCGGCCGTAGCTCCCACGGTAGCGCTACCCTTGCTCAGAGATTCTACGGGAACACGCAGCGTGAGCAGCAAATGTTCCAGCAGGCTAATGGGGCTGTCCTGAGGGAAAACGCCCAAAATGTGGAAGCCAAAGGTGGCTGTAAACTCAAAACCGGGCAGCACTAAAATTTTATCAAGCAAGCGACGATACTCGTCGAGCCGTCGCTTTTCTTCAGGATCGAGGCGGCCAAGTTCTTCGAGCCAGAGCAGCCGTTCAACTTCTTTGCGCATGGCAGCAAATCCGGCCACAGAATTGTGATCGGTAAAGGCGATGATGTCCAGTCCGCGCAGCTCTGCCTGGCGCAAAATGTCTAGATAGCTAACATTGTTCTCTTGATAATCAACGGAGCCAGGCGTATGCAGGTGTAGGTCCATGCGTCGCCATTGACGAGAAGGGGATTTACCTTGAGGTTTCCGTCTGCGGGAGCGGTTATTACTCATTGGTAGCTGCCCCCTTTGCAATAAGTTCGGTGAGCCTTTCTGAAAGGGAGTTGGGCGGATAGGGTTTGAGCATGAATAGATTGGCCCCAGACTCCTGGGATTCTTTTTCCTGGCGATAATCGCCAGATGTGATGATGACGGCCGTTTCCTTTTTCGCGTTTGTCTCTCCAGCACGAATAGCCCGTAGCAAGTCTAGCCCACTGCGTCCGCGTGCCAGGTGACAATCAATGACAAACGCTTTTGTATTGGGTGTGGCGACTTTTTCCGCTTTGGTTTGATCTTCACAGGTTTCTACGCTGAAACCATCTAGTTCCAGCAGCATCTTTATTAAACTTGAATTGGTGTTATCGTCATCGACAACGATGATTTGAGTCATAATTTTTTAATCCGTACAGAGTGCCTTTTTTAACACGTCATCCATAGTGTGTGCTAAAACAAATGACATCTCCTTTTTAATTTCATCAGGTATTTTAGCCAAGTCCGGCTCGTTTTTTTGGGGCAAAATAATGGTATGCAAGCCAGCCCGATGGGCTGCCAGCACCTTTTCTTTTATCCCCCCAACGGGCATAATTTGGCCGCGTAAAGTAATTTCTCCGGTCATGCCGGTGTCATTGCACACTGGTCGCCCGGTGAGTAAAGAGGCCAGGGCGGTGGCAATGGTAATGCCAGCTGATGGACCATCTTTGGGGATGGCTCCAGCTGGTATGTGAATGTGAATGTCGTGCTGTTCAAAAAAATTGGGCGTGATGCCCAGCTGTTCTGCTTTGGCACGTACGTACGTCATGGCAGCCTGGGCCGATTCTTGCATCACGTCGCCGATATGCCCGGTAATGGTGAGCCCTTTTTTGCCAGGCATTTTGGCTGCCTCGATGAATAAAATATGCCCACCAGTGCTGGTCCAGGCCAAACCGGTCGCCACGCCCGCCAGGCGCGTGCGCTGGGCGGTTTCGGCAAAGAAGCGCACCGGCCCTAGAAAATTTGCGAGCTGGTCTGCCTTAATTTGTTGGGGTGCTGTGTCTGCCGTATTGAGCTGCTGGGCAACGGTTGTGGCTACTTTGCGGCAGACTCGTCCTATTTGCCGTTCTAGCTCTCTGACACCGGCTTCCCGTGTATAGTCACGAATGATTTGGTGCAGAACGGCCGTATCCAACTGCATCTCATCTGCCAATAATCCATTATTGTGAATTTGTCGTGGTATTAAATAATTTTTGGCAATGGCTACCTTTTCAGATTCGGTGTAACCCGCAATTCGAATGACCTCCATGCGATCTTGCAGCGGGTGGGGGATGGTGTCGAGCGTATTGGCTGTAGTGATAAACAAGACAGAGGAAAGATCGAAGGATACATCCAGATAATGGTCGCTAAACGTGCGGTTTTGCTCTGGGTCCAGCACTTCTAGCAAAGCAGCGGCCGGATCGCCCCGAAAATCCGCGCCTAACTTGTCGATCTCATCCAGGATGACAACGGGATTGTTGCTTTGGCAGCGACGTAACATTTGCATGATGCGGCCAGGCATCGCCCCAATGTAGGTACGCCGGTGCCCCCGAATTTCGGCCTCGTCGCGTATGCCACCTAGGGAAATGCGGGCAAATTGCCGACCCATCGCCCTGGCAATGGAGCGCCCTAGCGATGTCTTGCCTACGCCGGGTGGCCCAACAAAACAAAGGATGGCCCCTAAACAGTCCGCATCTTGAGTGGGAACGGCCGTATTCTCCTCTTCGTGCACCTCGTCCCTAAGCCGCTCTTGCCGCAGCCGCCGTACAGCTAAAAACTCGACGATGCGCTCTTTTACCTCATCCAATCCATAATGGTCTTCATCCAGCACCAGCCAAGCGTGTTCCAGGTCCAATAGGTCTGTGGTGGAATTGTTCCAGGGCAAATTGACCAACCATTCGAGATAAGTGCGCACTACACCATATTCAGCCGCAGCGACGGGTAACCGTGTCAGACGGTTAAGCTCGCGTTCCGCCTCTTGCTGCGCTTCGGCTGGCATATGGGCGGCTTCAATCTTCTTGCGGAAGGTTTGGGCTTCGACCTCTCGCTCATCGGCTTCGCCCAATTCCCGCTGGATAGCCTTTAGCTGTTCCCGTAAAAAATATTCCCGCTGGGCCTGTTCCATCTGACCGAACGCTTCGGTGCGGATGCGCTGGCCCATTTCCATAATTTCTGTTTCTTTGCCAATGTAGCGAACCAGCCAGATGAGCTTCTCGGAGAGATCGTTGAACTCAAGAAATTGCTGGGCTTCATTCAATTCTAACTGGAGATATGTGGCAATGGTGTAAACAAGCTGGAGGGGATTTTCAATATTGAGGCTGGAGGCCAGTAAATCACCAGGAATGCTAGGCACAAATTCGGCCAGCCGCATGAACATATCTACCAGATTGCGCGACATGGCTTCTGTTTGAGTGCTACTGCTCTCATCTTCGGGGAACGGCTCAATCTCGGCTACCAGGAATGGTTCTGTGGAGACAAAGGTTCTGATACGGAAACGATGCAGCCCGTTGACCAACATACGGATGGTGCCATCTTTGCGGCGCAGCTGACGATGGACAATCGCTACGGTACCGATGCGATGAACCTCATCGGGGCCAGGTACGGCACGTTCCTGGTTGTGGCTGGCACATAGCCCAATTAATCCATTTTGCTGATCGGTGCTTTCTAGCAGGCGAATGGAACGTGGCTGACCGATGTTTAGGGGCACGGCCGTTTGTGGGTAAACAACCAATCCGCGCAAGGGCAAGATAGGCAAGACGCCTGGCAATTCTGCTTGGTTTAGTAAACGGCCGTGCGCTGCGGGACTCTCTTCACTGGCTAGGTGTGTGCCCTCGTTGTCCCTTTCAAAACTGTTCATTCGGTATCAATATTTGAATTGTTGTGCCGTTGTTGGAATGGTAAACCGCGTCTGCAACTTGTCTCGTTGTAGTCAAAAGAAAACGGGCCGCTTATTTGCCATCTCCCAGTGAAGCAATGCCACGAATGACGCCAATAATGGCAATACCGGTGCTGAGTAAATCTTTGGTCGAGATTTCTGGGGGGCCGCCCCGATTGTTTTCTGCTGAACGTGCCAGAAGATACGCGGTACCAGCGCCAATTAAGGCACCACCAATGGCACCAACTAGCAGTAAATTTGTTTTCCAATTTGGATTAGAGGTTTGATTCATATTTTCACTCCGCATCATGACGATTGAGTTGTTTTGTGAGTTGGTCTAGCCAGGCTGTGATGTAAGCTATGACTGTATTAAAACGGATCACAGGGTTGGCCAACGTGGGCACGAACTGATCGATCTTACGGTAGACAATACTCAATTTTTGGTCAAGTTTCCAGAAGAGCAGGCGTAAACGGCCGTATTTTTTTTGCAAGGATGGAGCGCTATCTTCTTTGCGTGACTGCCGTTGGTAAATAAGCCCGCCAAAAATACCGGCCAACAGTAGCCCAAAGATCGCCACTACCGGCAGCATAAACAAAATCAAGATGATGTCGGCAATGCCGGAAAGGAACAAGCGCGTATCTTCATAGGGTGGCCAGATGGCTAGGATGAGCAAGTAGATGAGCAGTCCGAGTACGGCCGTTGCTAACAAACCCAGCGGCAGGTAGACGACCAGTTGATTAAATCGTTTCAGTGCATTGGCTCGCTCAAGCTGAACGGCCGTAGGCACAAAAGGATCCTGTGGTTCTTGTGGCCAGCCAGAAGGCTGTTCACCTGTTGGATAAATAAGTTGCCGATCGTTTGAAGTTGAATTCATATTTCTGATTATAGAAACCAAAATCGAGTGCCATAATATTGAGTTGCATTGTAACACAACTGCACTTTTTGTGGCATCTTATGTGAAATAGGATAAGAGAAATCAGCCGGAGAAAAGTTCCCCATACAGATGCATGGGGAACCAGAAATAAATCAGAATGAAAAGCGAAATACAATTCTATTCTGAAGAGATAACTTCCAAACTGTGGCTTAACTTGGCAACGCCCCGAATAGTTGCAGCAACAGAACAATATCGTTCTTCTGAAAGTTCGATAGCCCGTTCTACTTTTTTGGGGTCTAAATTAATGCCCTCTACTGTGTAATGTTGGTGAATTTCAGTAAACTGGTAAGGGGGTTCGCTAGCTTGCTCACCATCCACACTTACGTACAAATTTGTCAACTGCTGTCGCTGACGACCTAATATCATGACCACATCATAGGCTGAACAAGAGGCCAAACTCACCAGCAGCAAATCAGACGGCTTTACCCCTTTCCACTCTTGCCAGGTTTCGTCTTCCTGCGGCCAGGAACCGGATACAACGACATGGCCGAAAGAATCGCGGCCAACAAACATTTGGCTTCCCTGGCCAGTCCATTTTACGGCAATATTACTCATTGAGTACAGTTACTCTCCTCTACTGGTAACGGGGCGTTGGTAACCGGATCGTAGCATTGGCAAAAGCTTGTATTTTGACCTGCACTATTACCTTCCCATAAAAAATAGCGAATGGTCGTTTGGGTGCACTGATCCACCTGTCGTGCTTCTCGAACCCATTCCAGGCCAACCCCGCTTGATTTTTCTTCTTGAATCATGAAAAACCGTATATGGCTGCGAGCCTCATTGCCTAGCTGTATTTCCCCATTTGTTGCCAAAAAAAAGGCAAACGTAGGGAAGGCCATAATCATGAGCCAAATAAGCAACAAACCGAAGGTGCCTATTCGCTTTAGCCAGCGGTTCATCATTTAGTTGCTGTTCGCTTCACTGGCACGTAACGCCTTAATGTATAGTTCTGTGGTGTATTCCTTGATCATACGGCGCGTGCCAAACATTGGCGCATTCGAGCCAATACACTCGCGCATGATCTCCACCCAGCCCCGTGGAATACCATCCCGATCACGACTGTAGTAGAGCGGCACAATTTCTTCTTCCAGTAGCTGATAGATAAAATTGGCATCATATTCATCCTGAACTTCATGGTTTTCGAATTCGCGTTCATCACCAATGGCCCAACCATTTGCGCCGTTGTAACCTTCTACCCACCAGCCATCGAGAATGCTTAAGTTGGGGATACCGTTGATGGCTGCTTTCATGCCGCTGGTTCCACTCGCTTCGCGCGGACGGCGCGGGTTGTTTAGCCACACATCGACCCCTTGGGTGAGATAGCGGGCCATGTGCATATCATAATCTTCAATGAAGGCGATCCGCCCCCCGAGCTGGTTGTGCTTGGCCAAATTGTAAATATGTTGAATGAGCGACTTACCTGGTTCGTCAGCTGGATGTGCTTTGCCGGCAAAAACAATTTGTACTGGACGATGGATGTCCAGCATGATGCGCTGCAAACGCTCTAAATCCCGGAAGATAAGCGTGGCGCGCTTGTAAGTGGCAAAGCGGCGGGCGAAACCAATCGTTAGGGCCTCGGGATCGAGCAAGGTGCCGCTGGTTAATACTTGTGTGGGATCATTGGTGCCGTTCACCCAGCGACGACGTACCCGCTCGCGCAGGTAGCCCATTAACTTACGCTTGAGGGCTAAATGAACTTCCCACATTTCAGCATCGGGGGCTTCTGCCAGCCGCTGCCAAATGGCCGGGTTATCATGCTGTTCCAGCCACCCTGGACCAATGTATTTGTCGAAAATATTGTGAACTTCACCAGCAATCCAGGTTGGAACATGAACGCCATTGGTAATTGAGCTAATCGGCACTTCGTTTGCCGGTTTGTCTGGCCACACCTCTTGCCACATCTTGCGTGAAATTTCGCCATGGAGTTTGCTTACCCCATTCGACTGGCCAGAAAGTCTAAGGGCAAGAACCGTCATGTTAAAAGCCATGCCCCATTCTTCTTCGTGACCACCCAAGCTGAGGAAATGTTCACGGTTGATACCTAGCTCGTCCCAAAATCCATTGAAATATTGCTCAACCATTTGGAAACCGAAGGCGTCGTGCCCGGCAGGGACGGGAGTATGGGTGGTAAAGATTGATTGTTTTTTGACGATGGCCACGGCTTCTTCAAAGTTTTTCCCTTCAGCAACCAGCTCACGAATGCATTCCAGCGTGAGGAAGGCAGAGTGACCTTCATTCATGTGCCATGCCGTTGGATTAATGCCCAAGGCGCGTAAGGCGCGGACGCCGCCGATGCCGAGCATGATTTCCTGACGAATGCGGGTTTCGGAGTCACCTGAGTAAAGTCTTGCTGAGAGTTCGCGGTCCCACGGCTCGTTTTCATCTACATCGGTATCGAGAAGGAATAGGGGATTTCGCCCTACCTGCACGTGCCAGATGCGAGCAGAGACATGACGCCCACCCAAGTCTACTGAAATGCGCATTTCGTGTCCGTCACCATTTAAGACGGGCAGGACGGGAGCCTGGCTGATGTCCAGTTGTTGGTAAACAGCTTCTTGCCAGCCATGGGACGGTATGCGCTGGCGGAAATAGCCTTGGGGATACATAAAGCCAACGCCAACAAATGGCAAGCCTAAGTCGCTGGCTTCTTTGGCATGGTCACCAGAAAGGATGCCCAGCCCGCCAGAGTAAATGGGCAGTGAGCTGTGCAGCCCAAATTCAAAGGAGAAGTATGCGATGGTTTTGTCTGCCAGCTCCGGGTAGGTTTGATAAAACCAGGAGTCGTGATTTTTCATGGTTTCATCAAATTGCATCATCACTTTGTTGTAATGTCTTAAAAATGTGGAATCTTGAGCGGCTTCTTGGAGTTTGAGGGGGCTTATTTCTTGGAGCATCTGCACGGGATTGTGCAGGGCTTTGCGCCAGAGTGGGTAATCGAGGCGGCGAAAAAGCCCACGGGCTTCAGGGGTCCAACTCCACCAAAGGTTGTAGGCTAATTCAGTAATACGGCCGATTTTATCTGGAACTTTGTCATTTAAATGATTCATCTGTTTTGGTCCTTTTAACAAGGTTTTTTGTCTGATTATGGTTGATGCATCAACTAATCGGCGCTGATTATATCACGCTTGGGTGTGGTTACAATGGGGTGAAGTGCATAGGTCACTCGTCGGATTATAGCTGGCTTAAAACGCCGGTTTGGTGTAACGGCCGTTTGCTCCGTGCGATTGCTAGTTCGGCTATTTCTATAACAAGCCATTGGAACTGTTCTTCTGTCATGAGGGTCAAATCAATGTCTGGGGTGGGGTAGGTGCCGTTGATGACGTAAGGTGTGCCATCTTTGATGACAAATTCGACCATGTTCACGTCATATTGGTAAGCTCGGGTAATGCCAAGGGCACTCTCCGATAGATGTTGCCCCAGTTCACTATCAGCGCTGAGGACCTTTTGCTTGTAACGGCCGTGTTTCAGCGAATAGTGCAGCGATAATACCTTTTCCTGGCCAATAACAAAGCAGTGTACATGTTCATCAGATTCAATGATTTGTTGCAGAATTTTAGTGCGGGTGCTGCTTTCGTCGTACCGTTGGATTAATTCATCCACGTTGTGTACCCGATGCACACCGCGTCGTCCGCTGGCCCGATTGTCTTTGAAAATGGCTGGCACGCCGACGTAATCAATAATTGCCTGCCAATCCATCGGATATTTGAGGTTACGAAATGTGTCGGGGGTCACGTCTTTTTCCACCTGCTTGTTGGGCAATACGGCCGTGCGCGGGCTTTTTAAGCCTAATCGATTGACCAGAGCTGTACTGGAAAACTTGCTGTCAGCCGACATGGTGTAGGGGTTATTAATAATGTATGTTCCCTGAATAGAAGCGTATTTGAGATAGGCTTGATAGTAGGGGATTTCATGGGAGATACGGTCGATAATGACATCATAGACACGAGGGTCGTCCATGAAGGTGCCGCCAAGCTGAACCAGTTCGGCCGTTACATTTTCGTCGCTGTCATTAACCGCTTTTATAAATGCTTCAGGCCATTCCCGTTCTTGCCCGATCATGAGACCAATCTTTTTTGCCTGTTTGCTCATTTATTTTCTCCCGATGGTGTGTTTGCAGATGCGATTGCCATACCTAGTGTTTCGCCCCGGTGGCATTCCAACAAAACCTCTTTAGCGAAACACTAGAAAACGATACCCCAAATGGAGCGTTGTGCCAAACGACTAATCATCCTGTTTTGTGCGGGTATCTACCTGGTATTTTTGCCAAATCTTGTTCATTTGTGCGTCGTATAGCGGTGCGGTTTGCTGCCAGGAATAGTGGGAAACGGCCGTTGCCAACGCCTGTGCCCTGTTTCCAATATCTGCATGATGGGTCAGCGCCCAGCCCAACTTTTGGGCTAACTCCGCTTCATCGGTATAGAGGCAAGCCTCATGAAATGTCTCTGGCAGCAGCTCTGGATAGCTCAGCCGATTTGGCAGCAGTGGAAACGTTTGGCAGTAGATTGCCTCCAGCAGGCTAATGCCAAAAAATTCATGATGCGCCGTCGAAATGGTGATGTCTGCCTGCCACAGCAACCGACGGTAGGTGGGCAAATCGGCGTACCCGACATGAATAACGCGACGGCCCAATTTGCGCAGGGCATCATCAAAGATAGACGGCCGTTTGCCATATTGCTGCCCACAAAGGGCCACTTCAAATTCATGTCCCGACGTCATCGCGGCATACAGTGCGCTGAAAAACGCCTCTGGATTTTTGTCATACTCCCAACGCTGGTTCCACAAAATGAGCGGCACTTTGTTTTGCCGCCGTGAATGCCTGCCCATTGCCAATCGCTGAAAATTGATACCGACAGGCAGCACCTGGCTCTTTTTGCGTAAGGTAGTCACAGCATTCAGCTCATTGTACTCAGGAAAATGTTTCAGAAAGTTGGGCAGGGCATTAAAAAAGCTTTCTAAATGATACTGTGAATTGAATACAACCTGGTGGGCAGCCAACATGGAGGCAAAATTAATGAAGGCATAATGTTGGTCTCGTTCACCCAACTGACGGCGCATGGGGCCGGTACGGCCGTCTTGCGGCAAAGGATAGGTGAGTTGGTTCTCATGCATATAGAGAATGGTGGGGGTAACGGCCGTTTGCTCACGCGTCAGCGCTAAAAAAGTGGTCAAATCCAGCATGTCGGTAGCCACAATCAAATCGGGCTGTGCATTGGTTGCCAAAAATCGCCGGGCCAAAGTGATTGCTCCGCCATGCATGCGCCATTTCCAAAAACGGTCTGGCAAGGTATGCAGCGTCACGCTGTGCTGGCTGCTTTGCTGCCAGCCTTCAGCCCACGATTTATGGCTGCCGCCATGATAGGGAGAGATGAGATGAATACGTAACATTTAAACTTTCAAAGGTGCGACGCACTTGCAGACGGCTGCTTAGTGCCCATTCGCAAATAAGTGCGTTGCACCTGCATAATTTTTGACAAGAACCCTGGCCAAAGATACACTCATTGTGAAAAATGTCATAAATAAACTCGCCCCAACGAGTAAAAGCAGGAAGTTAAATAGAAAGTGCGTTTCTTCCGTTTTTACTTAGGCAAACCACAAAATTATGTGCTTTGATTTCAAAATAATTTCTGTGGTTTGCTAATTGACATTGTAATATACTTAAAAAGATTAAATTGAAGACAAAATTTTGCCATTATTGAACCAATAAATTTTGTTTTTAAATTATAACGGAGAAAATCCTGCAAACGGCCGTTTACTAAAAGTATAAAGAACGGCTTACGGTCGGCAAAACCATTAGACAGGCAACCACCCGGTGAGTCAACAACCGCACCAGCTGTATTGGGAATCGACTTACGCCATTACCGTGGCGCTAATGACACAATACCCGGAGCGCAACCCGGAAGATGTGGGACTGGAAGAGTTGGCCCAGCTTGTCGAAACCTTGCCCGGTTTTGACGATGATCCCGCAATGGTAACCGAGCGCATTTTGCTGGATATTCAAACCGTCTGGTACGAGGAGGCAACCAATCTATGACCGCTGAAAATTCAGCCGCTGGCTCCCCTGATGTTGTTGTTCCAGATGAGCTGAGCAACAATGTTTTCATCACCAATGTAGCCAAGCTATTGGACCCTGTTTACAACTGGGGTCGGCGTAATTCCGTCTGGCCTATGGTATTTGGCTTGGCTTGCTGCGCCATCGAGATGATTTGTACGGCCGCCAGCCGGTACGATTTGGCCCGCTTTGGTATGGAAGTGTTCCGGGCCACACCGCGCCAATCTGACTTGATGATCATTTCTGGCACCGTGACCAAAAAGATGGTGCCAACCATCGTGCGCCTGTACAATCAGATGCCAGAGCCGCGTTACGTGCTCAGCATGGGTGCCTGTGCTTCCGGCGGTGGCCCTTTTAAGGAAGGATACAACGTTGTGGATGGCATTGATAAATTTCTCCCTGTAGACGTGTACGTTCCTGGTTGCCCGCCCACGCCGCAAGCCCTCATCAATGGCCTGATTGCTCTGCAAGAGAAAATCGACCAGCAATCCATTGCCACTGTGCCCTGGTACCAAAAAGATGATCCGACAACTGGCCTGTTACCTGTGCCTGTTTTGGGTCCAGATCTGGTTGATTTGCGTCAATTGGACATCATTAAAGCGGAAGCCGCCCAGGCACAAGCTGAAATGGCCCAAGCTGAGACAGAAGCCGCAGCCGAGGCAGAAACGGCCGCTTAATTAGCCACAAAATTACGAAGAAGGATCACTCATGAGCGAAATGATTCTCGATGACCAACCACAAGATGATGGTACGGCCGTTGACCAAAATCCAGTAGAACGAGCCGCCGCGCTACTCAAAGAGCGCTTCCCCGATGCCGTGACCGACGAAACCCGCGATGGGTACACCGGGCTAATGGTCTCCGCTGATAAGCTGGTGGAGGTTGCCACAGCCTTACGCGACGATATTGGCTTTGATTACCTCAGCAGCGTCACCGGTGTCGATCAACTCGAAGATAATAAATTGGAAGCTGTTTACCATACTTACAGCATTGACCAGGGCGGTAGCGCGCTGGTGCTGCATGTGCAGGTAGACCGCGACAATCCTGTCATACCCTCGCTGACGCCCATTTGGCCTGGAGCTGATTTTCAGGAGCGTGAGGCGTACGATTTACTTGGTATCCAGTTTGATGGGCACTACGATCTGCGTCGTATCCTCACCTGGGATGGGTTCGATGGGCATCCGCTGCGCAAAGATTGGCGCGAAGTCTTCTTTGAAGAAGAGCACAAGCCATTCGGCAGCCGCTGGCCTGGTGGGGAAGTATTCCGTGCTGAAGAGAAGACCCCTTACGGCAAAAATGTGCAATATCCCAAAGGCTGGCTGCCCACCGGCGATGAGTACGATGTCGAAACGGAAATGTACACTGGCATCACCTACACCCGTGATGAAGAATCCGGCATGAAGACCGACAAATTAACGGTTAACATGGGGCCGCAGCATCCCTCCACCCACGGCGTGTTCCGCATGGTTGTCACGTTAGACGGTGAAACAGTGGTAGACCTGAAGCCAGTGATGGGCTACCTGCACCGCAATCACGAAAAAATTGGCGAGCGTAACACCTTCATCCAAAACATTCCCTACACCGACCGGCTCGATTACCTGAGTTCCATGAGCAACAATCACGGCTATGTTTTGGCTGTAGAGCATTTGCTGGGTTCTGAGGTGCCGGAACGGGCGGAATGGATTCGCATTTTGATGGTGGAGCTGACTCGAATCTGTAACCATTTGTGGGCGTTGGGCTTCTTGCTAAACGATTTGGGTGCTCTGCAAACGCCCATGCTTTACTTCTACCTGGAACGCGAGCTGATTTTGGACTTCTTTGAAGCGGCTGCTGGCTCTCGGCTGTTGTGTAACTACATGCGCTTTGGTGGTGTAGCCTACGACCTGCCAGACAACGTGCGCGAACAGGAAACAATGAGCTTTTTAGAAGAGCTGATTTATGAACATCTCCCGGCCATTTTGGACCAGGGCGATGGGCTGATGACCAACAATGAAATTGTGCGGGCGCGCAGCATTGGCGTGGGCGTTCTGCCACGTGAGGCAGCTATTGCTTATAGTGCTGCCGGGCCTGTTTTACGGGCCAGCGGTGTGCAATACGATGTGCGTCGCGCTGAGCCTTATTCCTATTACGAGCATCTTGATTTTGATATTCCGGTACGTTACAACGGGGATATTTATGATCGTTACCTGATTCGCATGGATGAGATGCGGCAAAGCTTGCGCATTTTAGAGCAAGTGCTGCCTCATTTGAAGGCCACCAAGGGGGCACCGATTATTTCTGGCAAACCCCAATATGCCATTCGTATGCCGAGTGCTGGTGAGGCATACGGCCGTGTTGAAAATCCAAAGGGCGAGCTAGGTTATTACGTCACCACCCGCCGCCGTGAATCTAACCCCGATCGGTATCATGTGCGCGCCCCATCGTTTATTAATCTGACTCCGCTGGGCAAGATGTGCGAAGGGCATAAGGTTGCTGACATCGTGGCCATCTTAGGCAGTATTGACATCGTTTTAGGCGAAGTAGATAGATAAGAATTTGACCACAGATGATGTAAGTAAAAAATCTGTGTAATCTGCGGATTGTTATTTAAGAGGACAAGCTATGTACGGACTTGGTATTTTGAAAGGTATGGCAATTACAATGAAGCATTTTGTTGATTCCTACCTGGATGATATTTTTTGGGCAGCCCGTGGCGGCCGTTATTACAACAATGAAGCGTTGAAGGTACGGCAAGGACTGAAGGGAAAGGGCGTTAAAACGGTCTTCTACCCTGAGGAAAAGTTGCCCGTGCCTGAGCGGTTCCGCTTTGTACCATTCCTGGTGACTGATGAGCCACCGCCTGGACAAAAATGGGGCAAAGATTGGTGTACGTCCTGTGGGATTTGTGCCAAAGTATGCCCGCCACAATGTATTTGGATTGAACGAGGTAAATTGCCAAACGGCCGTCCCAAGCCGGAACCCAACGAATTTTACATCGACATCGATATCTGCATGAACTGCGGTTTTTGCGCTGAGTTTTGCCCATTCGACGCCATCAAGCTGGACCATGATTACGAACTGGCCAGCTACGACCGCACCACGGCCCACATCCACGACAAGGAGCGATTAAGCAAGCCGCTGAGCTACTGGCGCGAGATTGCCCCGCAAAAGGCAGCCGCCGAAGCCGCCATCCGCGATCATGTGGATGAGCTGAAAGCTTGGAAAAAGGAACACGGCCGTAATGCCGATATGTCTGATGCCCCTAAGCTGTCTGAAGAACATACAAAACAGCTTTTCTATCGCGGGGAATATTACTAACTTTTCTCGCTGTTAAAAATTAGTAGATTGTATGCGAATTGCGTATTTCATCGGATGAGGTGAGGTACGCAATCGCTTTTTTTGTAAAAGCGGAGCAATTTAAAGAATGGATTGCGCTAGAATTCAGCTTTTACTGAAGCAAATCACTATTTTGTGACCCTTCCGTGATTTGCACAAGGAGCAACTATGTTTAAACGCAACAATAAAGATGGGGGTGTAACGGAAACGGCCGTTATGGCCGCCCTCTCCAACGTAATCGAACCTGAACTTCATCGTGATCTTGTCTCCCTCAACATGATTCGCGATCTAAAAATCGAAGGCAATGACGTCACCTTCACCATCATGTTGACCACTCCGGCCTGCCCGCTGCGCGGCAAAATGGAGGCCGATTCTCGTGCGGCCCTGGCGAGTGTGCCCGATATTGGTCAAATCAGTATCAATTGGGATTCTAACGTGCCCGCCGATGCCCGCATTAAAGATCAGTTGGGGCAATCGTTTCGCAACACCATTGCCGTTTCTAGTGGCAAGGGCGGTGTTGGTAAATCCACGGTCGCCGTGAACTTGGCTATTTCACTTGCTAAATCTGGGGCGCGTGTTGGCCTGCTGGATGCGGACATTTTAGGGCCAAATATTCCTATGATGATGGGCGTGGAGCAGATGCCGCCGCCGCAAAACCGCAAGATGGTTCCTGCCGAGAATTTTGGCGTTAAATTTATCTCGATGGCCTTTCTGGTTAAACCGGATCAGCCTTTGATTTGGCGCGGGCCAATGCTGCACAGCGCCATCCGCCAACTGCTCACCGACGTGGAGTGGGGCGAATTAGATTACCTTATCATTGATTTGCCACCAGGCACCAGTGATGCCCAATTGACCCTGGCCCAGGTGCTGCCTCTTTCTGGTACCATTGTGGTGACCCAGCCCATGCAAGTTGCTGCTTCTGACGCTTTGCGCGGTTTAAAGATGTTTGAAAAGCTGGAAGTGCCTATTTTGGGCGTGGTAGAAAATATGAGTGGTGAATTTTTCGGCACCGGTGCAGGTGAAAAATTGGCCACCGACTACGACACAGAATTCCTGGGCAGTGTGCCAATGGATGCCAATGTCCGTGTCGGGGGAGACAGTGGTCAACCGATGGTAGTGGCTTTCCCAGATTCGCCAGCAGCCCAGGCATTTAACGAGATTGCTCAGAAAGTTGCAGCGCGTATTAGCGTGCTGACACTGAAAAAATCGACCAACTTCATTCCTATTGAACTGGTTGGCTAATCGCTACCTTCCTTGATTCTTTCAGGCCAGCTCCATTTTTGGGGCTGGCTTTTTTATTAAGAAGTTGGTAAAAAGTAGCCAGGGTATGATAACATAAGCAAATCCTATCAAACATCCCGCTGTCCACTTCTGAGACAGTGATAACGAATGTATCGTCAAAAATTTCTATTTGCGGAGTTAACAGATGACCATTGTGGCAGAAGAGCGCACCTCTGTTGTTGGGGTGCGATTTCAAAAATTGGGGAAACTTTATCATTTCAAGATTGGTAAACACCATAATGACGTAGAACCCGGCGATTATGTGATTGTTGAAACCAAGCGGGGGCGGCAACTGGGGCAGATAATCAGCTTTATTAGTCCTGAAGAGATGCACCGACAGCGGGGGATGCGCAGTATTGAGCGTAAGGCAAACCCGCGTGACATGGTGATGAAGCAGGTGTGGGAAACCAAAGAGCTGGATGCCTTAATTAGCTGTCGAGAAAAAGCCGCCTCGCTTAAAATTAGGGACGCCAAGTTTGTCAAAGCGGAATACAGCTTTGATGGTTCCTGGTTAACCTTCCATTACGCTACTGAAAACAAGAAGCTGGACATTAGCCGTTTGCAGCAGACGTTGGGCCGCCAGTTCCGCACAAAGGTGGAGATGCGCCTGATCGGGCCGCGTGATGTGGCCAAGATTATGGGCGGTTACGGCGCTTGTGGTGCGCCGCGCTGCTGCTCTACTTTCTTGACCGAATTTAGCCCGATTTCGATTCGCATGGCCAAGGCACAAGGTATCTCGCTGAGTCCGCAAGAGATTACGGGGATGTGCGGCCGTTTACGCTGCTGCCTGGTTTACGAGTATGAACAATACGTTGAGGCGCGCAAAACGCTGCCCAAACAGGGAAAACGGGTAGGCACACCGCATGGTGAGGGCAAAGTGCGGGATGTACGCGTGCTGCGCGACTCGGTGCTGGTTCATGTGAATGGGGAATATTTTGAAGTTTTTCGTCATGAGCTGGAGCCGTTGGACGAACTAGAAGCGCTAAAGAAAAAGGCCGAAGCGGGCTGCTCCAAGCATGAAGGCGGCGGTTGCGATTGTGGCGCGAAGCGTGGCTCCAACAAGAAAAACGAGGATGGTAAGAAAGATGCCTGATCGGTCCGATGCCTGGGCATTGGTATGTGAATTTGTACAGGATGAAGGTTTACGCCGCCACATGCTGGCCGTGAGTGCCGCGATGGGCTGGTATGCCAACGAACTGAATGAAGATGTGGCTTACTGGGAGACCATTGGCCTGCTGCATGATTTTGATTGGGAAATTCATCCCGATTTGGATCGACATCCCATGGAAGGGTCTAAGATTTTGCATGAGCGTGGCTGGGATGAAGAGACGATCCGCGTTATTTTGTCGCACTACACGGAGGGAACCGGCGTTCCTCGCGAAAAACCGATTGACTTTGCCCTGCTGGCTTGTGATGAAATCACTGGGTTGGTCATTGCCACAACATTGGTACGGCCGTCTAAAAATATCGCCGAAGTGAAATTAAAATCAATCCGTAAAAAGTGGAAAAATGCCCGCTTTGCCGCTGGCGTAGATCGGGATCATGTGCAGGAAGTAACGGCCGATTTTGGTCGGGAATGTTTTGCTGGCTCACTGGAATTATGGACGCATATTCAGAATGTGCTGACGGCGATGCAGGGGGCAGCGGAAGTTTTGGAGTTGGACGGCCGTATGGCTCAAGTAGATGACAACAAAATAGCGTCAGACTATTAACTAAAGATTTCCCATGAGTGAAGCAGAATATTTGACAGTTCAAGAAGCCTTAACGGCCGTTTTGGCCGGTGTGTCTGTGTTGCCTGCCGAGCGTGTATCGCTGCTAGATGCCCTTGGACGCGTGTTAGCGGAAGATGTTGTGGCGCAAGACAGTCTGCCGCCATTTGCCAACTCCTCGATGGATGGCTACGCGCTTGTCGCTGCGGATCTAGAAGGAGCCAGCCAACAAAGCCCTGCGAGGTTGCGTGTGGTTGGCGATGTGGCGGCGGGCGCATTGCCGGATGTCGTCGTGGGGCCAGGAACGGCCGTACGCATCATGACTGGTGCGCCTGTGCCGTCTGGGGCTGACGCTGTCGTTCCAGTAGAAGATACCAACGAGGCATGGCGCGATCGGGAACGGCCGTTGCCTGAGAAAATTCAGGTAACGCGCACGGTAAAATCTGGCGATTATATTCGTTATCCTGGCGAGGACATCGAAGTTGGACAGGTTATCTTAGAGCAGGGGCACATTTTACGGCCACAGGAAGTTGGCGTGCTGGCCTCATTGGGCATCAGCGAGGTTTCTGTAATTCGGCCTCCGCGTGTTGCCATATTGGCGACAGGGGATGAGCTATTGCAGGTAGATGAACCACTGCGACCGGGCAAAATTCGTAACAGCAATGGGTATACGCAGGCAGCTCAAGTACTGGCCTTGGGTGCCATTCCTATTCAGTTAGGCATTGCGGGTGATACGGAAACGGCCGTGCGTCAAAAACTTCAGGCTGGCTTGGAAGCTAACGTTGATCTTTTCATTAGCTCTGCTGGTGTTTCTGTGGGGGCGTACGATGTGGTGAAAGCGGTGCTGGAGCATGAAGGGAACGTTGGCTTTTGGCGAGTACGTATGCGCCCCGGCAAGCCACTGGCTTACGGAACCTATCACGGCGTTCCATACCTGGGGTTGCCCGGCAATCCCGTCTCCGCTATGGTTTCTTTTGAGCGCTTCGCCCGCGCTGCCATTCGCAAGATGGCTGGGCATACGCAGCTGGATCGGCCTACTGTTACTGTTTCCGTTCAAGACGAGATTCATTCAGACGGCCGTGAGAGCTATATCCGTGCCATTGTAATGCGGCAGGGCAATAGTTACGAGGCAAAATTAACAGGCGATCAAGGCTCCCATATCATGACCTCGTTGGTTAAAGCCAATGCCTTGCTAATTGTGCCCGAAGGGGTCAGGTATGTGTCCTCGGGTGAGCATTTGACGGCGTGGATGTTCGATTGGCCTGAAACGATTTTCTAGTCCCCGAGCAAGTGCAAATTTAGGCAAAAATAAAGCCCCGATTTCGGGGCTTATTTTTTGCATTAACCGTTGTGTTGCACTTGAAGCGTGCGGCTGAGGATGTCTTCTTGCTGGTCGCGGTTTCTCTTGCCCCGTTTCCGCTTTTTCTTGCCGCCTTTCTTTTTGCGCGTGGGCATTGAATCACCCATTGCTTGCCGTAGGGCAAACTCCATGGCCGTTGGCATATCTTCTTCGAACTCTTCTTCGTATTCGTATACCTCGGCTGGGGTTGCCTCGTTAGCAGCGGATTCTGGCTTTTCTAGCAAATTTTTAATGCTCAGGTCGATGCGCCGTTTACGTTTGCTAAAGCCCAATACCTGAACCTGAACCTCATCGCCTACGGTCAGCACCTCAGACGGATGCTTCACGTAGTTATGGCTCAACTCACTGATGTGAACTAATCCTTCACGCTCTGCGCCAATATCGATAAAGGCACCAAAATTTTCCAATCGCTTGACGGAGCCAGTGTAAACCTGGCCTTTGTCCAGCTCATTCCACTCAACATCCAGCGGCGGAATCATGGAAACCATAATTTGTTCCCGCTGCGGGTCTACTTTGTCTACCCAAACTGTGACTTCGTCACCCACATTCAGGACATCAGCAACGCGATTGACATGTTCCTTACCAAGCTGAGAGATGTGGATTAAGGCATTGGGGCCAATCCCAAGATCGATGAAGGCTCCGTATAGCTCCAACCGGTTGACGGTGCCTTTTAGTTGCATTTTGGGTTTAAGGTCGTTGATGCTGGTTGGTGTGACCTCTGGAGTAGCAATCTCCATTGCTTCAGCATTTTCTTCACTCATGACAAGTTTCTCCTACGCAGGGAATGATGTATTGTAGATTCTGCGTTTTTAAATGTTAAATTTTTTGTAGATCGTTGGGGACAAAACACAGCAAAAATAGTAGGGTTATGCCCAGAATTGAGTCTGGATCAATTATAGCAAGGGTCTATAGCCTGTCAAAAAGAGGGGGAGGTA
The DNA here is from genome assembly GCA_050292445.1 of Promineifilaceae bacterium (SeqCode). Taxonomy (GTDB): domain Bacteria; phylum Chloroflexota; class Anaerolineae; order Promineifilales; family Promineifilaceae; genus Leptofilum. The sequence continues at coordinate 32,016 of JBNKLQ010000004.1, forward strand.
AGAAAAAAGTCCTGTCATAATGAATCGATCAGGACTTTTTTGAATTTTGCGTGACTAAAAAGTTTGTTTAGAAGACGGCATCTTCGGCGACGGCACCATTTTCTGATTCCACTTCGATGCCCTCAAACTCAGTAGTTGGTAATCCGGCTTCACGACGGATGAGGAATTCAAGTTCATCCAGAATTTCTGGGTTTTCTGCCAGAAATACTTTGGCATTTTCGCGCCCTTGGCCTAAAAGTGTCTCCCCATAGCGGAAATAAGCCCCGCGCTTGTCTACAATGTTAAATTCGACAGCTAGGTCGAGTACATCCCCAGTGAGAGAAATGCCTTCGTTGTATATGATGTCGAATTCACATTCAGTGAAGGGGGGTGCTACTTTGTTTTTCTTAACTTTAATGCGGGTGCGGTTGCCAGTGACATCGCTGCCTGCTTTAATGGCTTGAATGCGACGAATATCGAGGCGAACTGAGGCATAGAACTTGAGGGCGTTGCCACCGCTGGTGGTTTCTGGGCTGCCAAACATGACGCCAATTTTAGAGCGCAGCTGGTTGGTGAAAATAACAATGGTGTTGGTTTGTTTGATAACACCAGACAGCTTACGCAATGCCTGGGACATAAGACGCGCTTGCAAACCTACATGGGCATCGCCCATCTCGCCTTCAATTTCGGCGCGGGGTACCAGGGCAGCAACAGAGTCTACGACGACAACATCCATTGTGCCGGAGCGAATGAGGGCTTCGGCAATCTCTAGCGCTTGCTCGCCTGTATCTGGCTGGGAGACGTAAAGCTCATCGACATTGACACCAATCTTGGCCGCATAGTTGGGGTCCAGCGCGTGCTCCATATCGACAAAGGCGCAAATGCCGCCTCGTTTCTGCGCCTCGGCAATGACGTGTTGGCAAACGGTGGTTTTGCCGGACGATTCAGGGCCATAAATTTCGATCACACGGCCACGGGGCAGACCGCCAACGCCTAAGGCAATATCCAGCGAGATGGAGCCGGTGGGGATAACTTCTACCTGCATACTGTGGGCTTCACCCAAACGCATGATAGTGCCTTCACCAAACCGTTTGGTAATAGAATCGAGGGTTTTTTCCAAAGTGCTGCTACGGCCGTCTCCATTATTTGATTTTTTTGCCATGAGAACGCTCTCCTTATTTACACAACACAGCAAGCACCAAGGCCAGCAAGTAACCAAGTCTGGCAGGGCAGAAACTGCATTAATTCATAGATATGATTGGGGTGTGACGTTGAGGAGTTTAGCACGAACGTTCTAACAAGTCAAGATCGAATCCTTGTTTTTGAACGAGAGTTCATTTGTTTCTTTTTGATCAAGGAAAGGAATACAGAGTGACACAGAGGAAGCACAGAGTTTCACAGAAAATTAGGTGGGTTGTTTGCGGATGAGGCGTAGGAGGGCGGGAATTTCTTTGCCGCCAAGCAGCAGGTTCACTATGACGTAACTTACTGCGCCCACATTACCGGCAATCAGCAGGTATAGAATGGTAGAGGTGATGAATTGGCCGATGACGAGGATGAGGATGGTGAGTACGGCCGTTCCCAGCAAAGCTCGTCCTGCCACTATTAGTAATGGTTTCACTTCTAACTTGTTCAGCCAGAATAATATGGTGGAAAGTAGCGTAAAAGCCACCGTGCTGGCCAGTGCCAGACCAACCACGCCCAAATTGCCTACCAGCGCGTAGGCAAAAGCGACGTTAACCACCAGCCAGCCCAGATAGGCAAACATGGGCGTGCGCGTATCGTGCTGGGCGTAGAAGAGGCGGGCCACGATTTCCAGCGTGGCTTCGGCTACCAGACGCACGCTAAAGGCCAACAAAACAGTGTACACCAATCGAGTTGAGTTGGCGTCGAATACCTCTCCTTCAAGCAAAAAAGAAATGGCCGATTCACCGAGCAGCACCATGAGCGCTGCCGCCGGAATGGTGAGGGTCCAGATGATACCTAGAGCGTTTACGGCCGTTTCCCGCATTTGCTCCCGTTGCCCCGCATTAAACAGCTCTGCCAGCGTCGGGAAGATTACCAGGGCAATAGCTGTGCCAAACAATGTTTCAGGGAGCTGCATTAGAGCATAGCCATAAAAATAGCCGGATGTGTTCCCTTCGGGCAGGCCGGACGTCAGGCGAATGATAAACAAATCAGCAATTTGAATGGTGCCCAAGGTGACGATGCGCGGCCCCATCAGCCGCACAATTTCAGCCACGCCGCTGAGTCGCCAGTTGAGCGATGGCTGGTAGCCAATGCGATATTTAATCAACGCAGGTACTTGAATGCCGATGTGCAGGATGCCGCCCACCACCGTGCCCCAGGCCAAACCCAAAATACCCAACTGCGGCACAAGTAAAAGCAGTCCCACCACATAACCAATGTCCAGCGCCAGCGGTGCCAGCGCAGGCAGGGCAAAATGTTGGTGGGCGTTTAACATGCTGCTAAATACGCCGCTGATGCCAAAAATTGTTGTCTGGATGAGGATAATGCGCATGATGTCGGCAGTGAGCTGTTGCAGCTCTGGCGTAAAGTCTGGCACCAGCACGACGCGCGTCAACCAGGGGGCGATGATGGCCCCGACGGCCGAAACAGCCCCCAGCAGCAAAATCACAATGGTGAGGATACTATTGCCCAGCGTCAGTGCTTTTTGGCGCGACTCATTATTGAGATAGTTAGAGTAGACGGGAATAAACGCGGCGGCCAGCGAGCCACCGGCAATCAAAACAAAAAAGACCTCGGGCAGCTGGTTGGCGGCGGTGAAGGCATCATAAGCGGCGGAGGTTCCAAACCTGCGGGCGATCAGCTGGAGGCGGATGAGTCCGGTTACCTTGCCCAATCCCAAAAAGAGGATGACCAATACGGAGGAGCGTAAAAGATGTCGGGCGCGATCCATATGCGGATTGTATCTTTTCAAGGTTGGTATGCCAATGTGCCAGTAATCAGTAAGTCAGTAATCAGTAAGTCAGTAATCAGTGATCAGTTACTGAACACTGGTTTACTGGTTACCGAATACTGCCCAATTGAACACTGCGATATAATGCGAATATGTTATCAATCGTTCATGTTTACAAAGATTATTGGCCAGTTGTGGGTGGCATTGAAAATCATATCAAGGATTTAGCCGAAGCAGAGGCGGCGCTGGGGCATGAAGTGACGGTGCTGGTGACAAATCCAGGCGGACGGCCGTCTCGTGAAATGCTCAACGGCGTGCAGGTGATTCGGGCGGGGCGGTTGGCGACGGTTGCTTCGACGCCGCTGAGCCTGACGCTGCCCTTTTTGCTGTCCAAACTGCGGCCCGATGTGACGCAGATTCATTTTCCCTATCCGGTGGGGGAGTTGAGCCAATGGTTATTGCGGCGCAAACGGCCGTACGTTATCACTTATCATAGCGACGTGGTGAAGCAGCAGCGCATCTTGCGTCTCTACAATCCGCTGTTGCGCCGGGTGCTGGCCGAGGCGGCCGGTATTTTGGTTGCCAGCCCCAACTATGTGCAAAGTTCACCTTATTTACGGCCGTTGGCCGCCAAATGCACCATCGTTCCCTTTGCCGTGGATGTGGAACGCTTTGCCGGGGCTGAACCACTTTTTGTGGGAGACGGCCGTTTCACCTTGCTGTTCATGGGGCGGCACCGCTACTACAAAGGGGGCGACGACTTGATTCATGCCATCGCCCAGCTGCCAGCCGATTTGCCCGTGCGCCTGCTGATGGGCGGTAATGGCCCGCTGCGCAGTGAGTGGGAACAGTTGAGCCACAGTCTGGGAATGCAGGAAAAAATCCAGTTTGTGGGGGAGTTAAGCGAAGCCGATCTGCCTAAATTTTATGCCAGCGGCGACCTGTTTGTGTTGCCGGCCAACAGCCGGGCCGAGGCGTTTGGCAAGGTGCTGCAAGAAGCGATGGCTGCTGGATTGCCCTGTCTCACCACGGAATTGGGCACCGGCACATCGTTTGTGGTGCAGGATGGCGTAACTGGCCGCGTCGTGCCGCCGCAGCAGCCGGAGGCGTTGGCCAACGCCATCCAGGAGTTGGTCACCCAGCCAGAACTGTGCCGAAAAATGGGCCAGGCAGGGCAAGATCGTGCCAGGCAAGAATTTAGTTTAGCGCAGATGGTGGAGAAGGTGCAGGGAGTTTATACGGCCGTACTTCATTGACCCTCGACCTTCAAATCCCTGTTATAATTGCCCCAGATTTCTAACCCTTTTCAAACTTGAAATAGCTAAGGAGCGACTAATGGCCCTTCATCCCCTTGCTGGCAAACCCGCCCCAAGCGATATGCTTGTGAACATCCCTCGCCTTATTTCTGCCTACTACACCACGAAACCCGATCCCGCCAATATCGAGCAAAAAGTCAGCTTTGGCACCTCTGGCCACCGTGGTTCGTCGTTTGCAGCCAGTTTTAACGAAGATCACATTTTGGCCATCAGTCAGGCCATTTGCGAATATCGGCAGCAGGTGGGCATTAGCGGCCCACTCTACCTGGGGATGGACACGCATGCGCTGTCCGAAGCGGCGCAGGCGACTTCCATTGAGGTTTTTGCGGCCAATGGGGTTGAGCTGTTTATTCAGGACGGACTGGGCTACACACCGACGCCGGTTATTTCTCATGCGATTTTGACGCACAACAACGGCCGTACCAACAGTCGGGCTGATGGGGTGGTGATCACGCCTTCGCACAATCCACCGGACGATGGTGGCTTAAAATATAATCCGCCAGAAGGGGGACCAGCGGCATCGGCCACAACCAAATCGATCCAGGACCGGGCCAACGAAATTTTGGCCGATGGGCTGAAGGCGGTGAAGCGCCTGCCGCTGGCCAAAGCGATGCAGGCCAGCAATGTTCATCACTATGACTACGTTTCTCCTTTTGTGGCAGACCTGGGACAGGTGGTGGATATGGCCGCGATTGCCAACGCAGGGCTGAAAATTGGCGTCGATCCGATGGGCGGTGCGGGCGTGGGTTACTGGGAACCGATTGCCGAACGGTATGGGTTGGATTTGACGGTGGTCAATACGGCCGTTGACCCCACCTTCCGCTTCATGACTGTAGATAAAGATGGCAAAATTCGCATGGATTGCTCCTCGCCCTACGCCATGGCCAGCTTGATCCGGCTCAAAGACGAATTTGACATCGCCTTTGGCAACGATCCAGACGCTGACCGCCACGGCATCGTCACCCAAAGCGCGGGGCTGCTCAATCCGAATCATTATTTGGCCGTGGCCATCTGGTATCTGTTTCAAAACCGTCCCCAATGGGGCGACGCCACCGCCATTGGCAAAACCCTTGTCTCCACCTCCATGATCGATCGCGTGGCCAACCATTTAGGGCGACGATTGGCGGAAGTACCAGTGGGCTTCAAATATTTTGTCGATGGTCTGGTGGATGGTTCTTATGGTTTTGGTGGCGAGGAAAGCGCGGGTGCCTCATTTTTGCGCCAGAATGGCAAGGTATGGACGACAGACAAGGATGGCCTCATTCTAAACTTGTTGGCGGCGGAAATTACGGCCGTTACCAATCGCGACCCCGGTGAACATTACAAAGAATTGGAAAGCCTCTTTGGCAGCCCGGTCTACGAACGCAGCGATGCGCCTGCCTCCCGCGAGCAAAAAGCAATCCTCAGCAACCTGTCACCAGAGATGGTGACGGCCAGCAGCATGGCGGGTGATCCCATCACCGCCAAGCTGACCCACGCGCCGGGCAACCGAGCGGCCATCGGTGGCCTGAAAGTGGTAACAGAAAATGGCTGGTTTGCCGCACGGCCGTCTGGCACTGAGGACATCTACAAAATTTACGCCGAAAGCTTCAAAGGCGAAGACCACCTCCGCCAAATCCAGGCCGAAGCCAAAGAAATTGTGCAAGCTGCCTTTGATGGCACTTAGATGGTCATGCCAATTGCTTTCAGGCAGCAAATAATCTTAAACTGTCATTCCTGTGAAAACGGGAATGACAGCCGGAGTTAGAGAATATGAATCCAGGTGTTGATAACTATTTGGCGGTGGGCTGCGGCCGCTGCCCTTTGGGTGGCACGCCAGAGTGCAAAGTCCACAATTGGACAGAACCGTTGGTGAAGCTTCGGGAAATTTTGCTGACATGCGACCTGACCGAAGAGGTGAAATGGAGCGTCCCTTGCTACACGGTTGACGGCAAAAACATCCTGTTACTGAGTGCCTTCAAAAATTACTGCTTCATCAGCTTTTTCAAGGGGGCTTTGCTCAAGGACCCCCAGGGGGTTTTAATTCAGCCCACTAAAAACTCGCAGGCTGACCGCCAGCTTCGCTTTACTACTGTGCAGCAAGTTGCAGAGCTTGAGCAAGTGATAAAAGCGTACGTACGGGAAGCGATTGAGGTGGAGAAAGCGGGTTTGGAAGTTGCATATAAAGAAACCGCACAGTTTGACGTGCCAGATGAGTTACAGGCTGTTTTTGACGAAGATCCAGCCTTCAGAGAAGCGTTTCATGCATTAACGCCAGGACGACAACGGGGCTATTTGCTTTATTTTTCTGGTGCCAAGCAGTCCAAAACGCGCACTTCGCGGATAGAAAAATGTATGCCGCAAATTTTTGAAGGCATAGGGTTACACGATCGATATTAGCGTGGAGCAAGAGGGTTTGCTTGGGTATGGATATTTTTAAATCCGGGTTGGAATTTGTAAACATAGTCGAAAATTATCGGGTTGGGATGCAAGATATTGAACCGTGTTTAGTGGTGCTTAACGAAGTTGAAAAAAAGTATGATGTTAGGCTCGTGGCTTCTGGATTAGAGTATGAGGTTGTTGATGGCAATTTGGTGAGCAGAGAAATAAGGAATAATCGTGTATTGCAGGACCCTGGTGAAGAAGTTTTAGAGGAAATATTTATCAATCAACTGTTTCCCTTTTTGTCTGAAACCAATGCCTTCCTTTGGTCAGCTTTCCCCGATAATTTTGATATGATCTTTCAAGATCGTTGTTTTTTCCACGCAACAGCACGGGCATATGCTTCTACTTATGCTCGATGGGCTAACCTAACAGGGTGGTTAGGAGCTAAGAATTGGGATTACAGGCAGTTTTATTACGCCCAAGGTTTTACCTCAGAATCATATGAGTGGCTACAAACTCTTTATCGGGTGATAAAGGATCGGGAAGTTAGGATTGTTTGAAACGGCCGTTTACCATTCACTATTTTTCAGTTAACATTGCGGGCTTATGGAAACAAAACTCTCTCGCTGGTGTGATGGTCTCATTGAGGTTGGCTGGCTTTTTGTGGTCATTGCCGTGCCGCTATTCTTCAATATTCATTCCGATCGTGTTTTCGAACCGGATAAATTGACCCTTATGCGCTCCATTGCCGTGGTGATGGGGGCTGCCTGGTTGGTAAGATTTGTCGATTTGCGCCAGTGGCAGCAAGTCTCTCGCCTGCGCTGGCGCGCTGATGATTCCTTTTGGCGGATGCCCTTTTTGCTCATTATCACCCTGTTGTCGCTGGTTTACATTATCTCCTCGCTCTTTTCTGTTACGCCAAGCGTGAGTTGGGCCGGATCTTACCAGCGTTTGCAGGGCACGTACACCACACTCTCCTACATCATCATTTTTGGCACAACAATTGCCACGATGCGCACCAGGGCACAGGTGCGACGGTTGGTAACGGCCGTTATCATCACCTCCATCCCCATTGCCTTTTATGGTCTTTTGCAACATTTCGATTTGGACTCATTGCCCTGGGCGGGCGACGTGACGGCGCGTGTGGCCGGCCACATGGGCAACGCCATCTTCATTGCCGCCTATCTCATCATGGCCGTACCGTTAACGGTGGCTCGGATCATCGCCTCGTTTAGCAGCATTTTGAGCGATGAAGAGCTGTCCAGCGCAGACGTGATGCGCTCCTCGGCTTACATTTTTGCCGCAGCTATTCAGCTGATTGCCATTTACTGGTCTGGCAGTCGTGGTCCCTGGCTCGGTTTAGGGGTGGGGCTGTTTGCCTTCATTCTGGTAGTGTTGGTGGGGCTGCGCAATGCTTCTGAAGAGCAAGGACGTTTTCGCTTGCAAGAGGCAGGTGTGGGGGCGTTATTTGTGTTGGCGGGAACGGCCTTTTCTTACACCATTATTCTGCTTATTTTGCGTGGGCTTACCGGGGCGGGCTATCTGGCTAGTCTGGCCGGGCCAATGTCTAGCTTTGTCGCTTTTGTGGCTGCGGTGGGCTTGGTCATCGTGGGCATGTTTGTTTTGGTGGCCGCACAGCGCGGCTGGCGCTGGCTCTGGTTTAGCTGGCTGGTGATGTCGCTGTTGCTGGCCGTGTGGCTGGTGATGTTTAATCTGACCAATGAGCAGTATGCCGATGTTCCCGTTGTGGGCAGCGTTTTTAGTACCCTGAATGAATGGCGCGATTTACCCCGCATTGGCCGCCTGGGTGAGGTGCTGGAAGCGGACACCGGTACGGGCCGGGTGCGGACCCTTATCTGGGAAGGTGTGTTGGAGCTAATCCAGCCGCACGAGCCGATCAGCTTCCCTGATGGCAGCACAGACACCTTCAACTTTTTGCGTCCGCTCATCGGCTATGGACCAGAGTCGATGTACGTGGCCTATAATGGGTTTTATCCGCCGCAGCTGGCCACGCTGGAAGCGCGCAATGCCTCTCCAGATCGTTCGCATAACGAAACGTTTGACGCTTTGGTGATTACGGGTCTGTTAGGCTTTTTGGTCTGGCAGGCGCTGTATTTGAGCGTCTTTTTGTACGGGTTCCGTTGGCTCGGGGTGCTGCGCACCAAGTTTGAGCGCAATTTGCTCATTGGCCTATGGATTGGTGTGGGGGTGATAACGGCCGTTGCCTTCACCATTTGGCGCGGTGTGGTGTACATCGGCGTGGCGCTGCCTTTTGGCTCCATTGCCGGATTGGTCCTCTACCTCATTTATTACGCCCTGTTTGCCGATAGCTCTGAAGGTGGCGACCAGCCCTTTGCGGCGGAGCGGCTTTTGGTGGTGGCGCTGGTGGCCGCAATTTTAGCCCATTTTGTGGAGATTCATTTTGGTATCGCCATCTCAGCCAGTCGTTTGCACTTCTTTTTGTATGTGGGGTTGCTTTTCATCATTACTTACTGGCTGCCTCGGCAGCAAGGGACGGCTGCAATAGAGACAGCCGAAGAAGAGGCACCCGCCGTTTCTAAAAGAAAACGCCGTCGTGCTGTGCGTACCCGACCCGCCATTTTCTCTGGTTGGGTGGGGCCGGTGCTGCTTTATGGCTTTATGTTGGCCCTCATTTTGGGCATTATTGGCTTTACCTACACAACCTATGCTCAGCCGCCCGACTTGGTGCTGGAGAGTGTGGATGATTTAAAGGCCATTGATATCCTGCACCAGAGCTTTTTTCTTAACATCAAGCGCGATTTCACTGAATCTCCCTTTGTCTATTTGATGGCGGTCCTGACCTGGAGCCTGGGCTTGCTTATTGCCGTGAGCGAAATGTTGAAGGACGGGGATTTGAAGGTAACGGCCGTTGTCAGCCAAATCAAGAACAGTCAGCGAACCATCGTCACGGCTGCTTTTTTGGTGATGGGGATCGTTTCCCTGTTGTATCGGTTGATCATTCCGCTCCCGGCAAATGTTGGGGCTACCGCTTTACTGGGCCAAACATTGCTCTGGATGTGGGGCGCGCTTTGTTTGTGGGCAGGCGGTAATTTACAGTTCCGCTTTACCAAAAATGATCGGCTGTTTGCTGCTGGGGTGGCTGTGGTTGGCTTGCTTTTTACGCTGCCCATCATGCTGGGGGGTGGCTTTTTAGCAGGATTGTTGGTTGTTATTTTCAGTGGGGCAATGCTGTACCTGCTTTGGGATCCAAACTGGCGCAATTTGCTGACACCCATTGCCATTATGGCTGGGATCTCATTTGTGATTGGCTTGCTTTACGCTTATTTCCAGGCCAACCTGTATCGCTTTTCGCTGCTGTACCGAGCTTACGTGCCACCGCCGGAAACGGTGGATCAGCTTTTTGATTACCTTGTTGAAGAAGCGGCGCAGGCGGCCGGTTTCCTGACCTATTTTTATGTTTTCGTTTTGGGTTTGATGTTGCTAGCAGCTTTTGTGGTGAGCCTGAGCAAGAAGCCCCGGCTGCGAAACAATGGTTCAACACCGGGTTATGCTTTGCTGGGCGTGTTGGGGATTACGGCCGTATTCCTCATCCTTACCACCAATTTGCGCGTCGTCCAGGCCGATATTGTGTACAAGCGGGGTCGCTTTTTCGATGATACGGCTGCTGGAACCGGCCAACCGACAGATTGGGAAAGCGCTATCGCCATCTACCAGGATGCCATTAACCGGACGCCCAATGAGGATTTCTACTATCTTTTCTTGGGTCGTGCTTATCTGGAACTTTCTAACGTCACCTCCGATTTGGCTGAGCAGCAGCAGCTTTTGGCTGAAGCTGAGCAGCAGTTGTTTAAAGCACAGGAGATCAACCCGCTGAATACCGATCATACTGCTAACCTGGCCCGGCTCAACACGCGCTGGGCTTCTGTAAGCACGGATGAGACCGAGCGCGCCCAGCATCTTGTGGATGCCGAACAATATTACCAGACGGCCCTGACCCTAAGTCCACAAAACTCGATTATTCGCAATGAATACGCTCGGCTGGTTTTGGCGCAAGGCGAAAACTGCCAGGCTGGGTTAGACATCTACCAGCAGTCTGCCACAATCGATCCGTATTTCCCCGATACGTTTTTTGCCTGGGCGGATGCGGCGGCTGGCTGCGCTGGCGAAGCCGAAGCAATTGCGGCTGAAGCATATTATGAAGAAGCGGCGACAGCGCTTACAGAGGGTTTGGCCCTCCAGCCGGAGAATGCCCAAGCCTGGGCGCGAGCAGGTCAACTTTATCAGCGCATTGGGCGCAATGAGGAAGCAATTGATGCCTATGATCAGGCATTGCTGGTTGATCCACAGCAAACGGCCGTACCGGCCTGGAATGTGAAATATCTACAGGCACAGATTTACCGCGACATGGGGAATCTGACCCAGGCGGAGGCCTTAGCCACGGAGGCGCTGCAAATTGGGCCACCTGAGTTCCAAGGGGAGCTAGAGTTGTTTCTCCAGCAGCTCCAGCCAGAATCCGCTGCGCCCGATTCGTTGGAAACGGAACGGCCGTTAACCAGCATCCCTCCCGCCGAACGGAACAATTTCTTTACGGAATATCCTGACATTATTATTGATCAGGCCAAAAATTATGAGGCGGTTATCCAAACGGAAAAAGGGGAGATTCGCTTGCGTCTCTTCCCGCAGGCGTCGCCGCTGGCGGTGAACAGCTTTGTTTTTCTGGCCCAGCAAGGCTATTACGATGGCACGACCTTCCACCGCGTTTTGGAGGATTTTGTGGCTCAAGGGGGCGATCCAACCGGCACGGGTGGGGGCGAACCCGGCTACCGCTTTACGGATGAAGTGGACAACGGTCTGACATTTGATCGGCCCGGTTTGCTGGCGATGGCCAACGCCGGAACCAATACCAACGGCGGCCAATTTTTCATCACGTACGCGCCGCTGCCTGCTTTAAACGGCCGTCACACCATCTTTGGGGAACTCATAGCCGGGGAAGATGTGCTGCAAAGCCTCACCCTGCGTGATCCAGAGCAGTCACCAGATTTTGAGGGCGATCAAATCCTGCGCATAGACATCGTGGAGGTGGCTGGCGAATGATAATCTCCAATCTCCAATCTCCAGTCTCCAACCTCAGATGAATATTGTCATCGCCATCTTTCTCATGGCCCTATCGATCACGGCCCTGAGCATTCCCTGGGTACGACGTCTGGCTATTCGCTTGGGCTTTGTGGATAGCCCTGCCCAGCGTAAGTTGCACAGCACGCCGATGCCGCTTATGGGGGGCGTCGCTATTTTTGGCGGTGCGGTGCTGGCTGTTATCGCCTTTGTGCCCGAATTTCCCAACACAGTGGCGGGCGTACTGCTCTCGCTCACGGTGGTGGCTTTTATTGGCCTGCTGGATGATCGTTTTGATCTGCCAGCCTGGAGTAAGCTGGCCGCGCAGTTTGTGAGTTTCCTCATTTTGGCCTTTTTTGACATTCGGGTGAAGCTGCCAGTGCCGGAAATTATCAATTACGTCATTACTTTT
>JBNKLQ010000005.1:0-44030 GCA_050292445.1 Promineifilaceae bacterium (SeqCode)
CGTGTGGCTCCTTGGATGAAACGGCCGTTTTCATACGTCAATACCACCGTCAGGCCATCTAACTTTGGCTCCGCCACATAATCCAGCTTCATCTCCGGGTCTGGCAGGTAGCGACCGATGCGCTGCCGCCAGGCATACAAATCCTCAGCATTAAAAGCGTTGGAAAGGCTCAAAATCGGTGCCGGATGCTGCACCTTCTGGAAAGCGTCCAGTGGCTCTGCCCCGGCGCGCTGCGTAGGCGAATCGGGTGTCACCAACTCTGGATTTTCTTGCTCCAGGGCCAGCAGCTCTTGATACAACGCGTCGTACTCCGCATCGGTAATGACCGGGCTGTCCAGCACATGGTAGCGATACAAATGGAAATTGATTTCGTCATGCAATTGGGCAATTCGTTCTTGAGGAGTTGTCATACCCTAATTTTACAAGCGGATAGAACAAATGGGTAATTTTTGCGGGAGTGTCCCATTCACTCGCGGCAGCAGCTATTGGATAGTAAAATACTCAAAATAGAACGCTGATTCCCCTGATCACTCTGATTTACAGGATCAGGAAAATCAGGTCAATCAGCGTCCCATTCTCGCAGGAGGTTGATATGAAAGCGGCCGTTTACGAAGCATTCCAACAACCGATCACCATCCAAAATGTACCAGACCCCACACCCACGCCCGATGGCGTGGTGATTGAGGTAAAAGCCACCGGGCTGTGCCGCAGCGATTGGCACGGCTGGATGGGCCACGATCCGGACATCACCCTGCCCCACGTGCCGGGGCACGAACTGGCAGGTGTGGTTGCCGCTGTGGGCCAAGATGTACGCAACTGGCAGATTGGCGACCGGGTGACGCTGCCCTTTGTTTGCGGCTGCGGTCACTGCCTCCAATGCCTCTCCGGCAACCACCAGGTGTGCGATCATCAATTTCAGCCCGGCTTCACCCATTGGGGCAGCTTTGCCGAGTACGTAGCCATCCAGTACGCCGACGTGAATTTGGTGCGCCTGCCGGAGAGTGTGGAATTTGAAACGGCCGCATCCCTCGGTTGTCGTTTTGTGACATCGTTTCGGGCGGTGGTGGACCAGGGCCAAGTGCGCGCCGGAGAGTGGGTAGCCGTACACGGCTGCGGCGGCGTGGGCCTCTCGGCCATCATGATTGCCAATGCGCTGGGCGCCAACGTCATCGCCATCGACATTGCCGACGACAAGCTGGACTTTGCCCGCCAAATGGGGGCCGTGGCCACCGTGAACGCCAGCAAAACGCCCAAAGTGGTGAAGGAAGTCAAGATCATCAGCAACGGCGGGGCGCACCTGTCGATTGATGCGTTGGGCAGCCCCACCACCTGCTACAACTCCATCTCCAACCTGCGCAAGCGGGGCCGCCACGTGCAAATTGGCCTGATGCTGGGCGACCACAGCGCCCCGGCCATCCCCATGAGCAAAGTAATCGCCTACGAGCTGGAAATTTACGGCAGCCACGGCATGCAGGCCCACAACTACCCCGCCCTGCTGCGCATGATCGAAACAGGCAAGCTCCAGCCGCAAAAGCTCATCGGCCAAACTATCAGTCTGGAAGAAGCAGCCAACGCCCTGCCCCAAATGGATCAATTCGCTAGCCTGGGTATCTCCGTGATTAACAAGTTTTCCTAATATATTTTTTTGAGGAGAATTACAGCGAATTTTAGTATTAACAAATAAAAAGCACATGAGAAGTATTCGTTGTTTACTCTGTCAAATCAGTTAGCACACAGGTGCTTTACATCTTCCTCCTGCCTTACTAGACTAACGTTATTTATAGGGGAGGAAGCAAATGAAACGAACACTTTTTCTTTTATTCATCAGCTCATTTGTAGGATTATTGTTGTGGGTAGGTCTCTTTACCGATTATTCATGGAGTAATGTCTGGGTAAATGTCCTGTTTGCCCCAATTGTGGGGATAATAGGACTAATTGTCTGGCTCGGCACACGAAAAATGGCGAAAACCGCCTCAAAAAGATGGCTACATCTCAGACGGTTAGCTTGTATTCCATCAATGTTGGGTGGGCTCCCTTATCTCTTGTTAATTGTTGTTGCTGCAATCCCGCCATTCATCCTAGCAACTATGTTTTGGATAGGTGAGCAAAAGGACGCAATCTTAATTCAACAAGAATTATCACCAGACGGCCATCGAGTTGCCGAAGTATATTTACGGCCAGTAGGTGCTTATAGCGGGGGCAACGGCCGGATCGAGGTGCATTTAAAATACACCTGGTTACCTTTTATTAAGCGTGACATTTATTATCGGCCTGTCTCCTATGTGAGCGATTCTCAAACTGATTATTTGCAATGGCGAGATAATAACACTCTCCATTTATCTGAAGATAATTCTGAAATCAGTGTGGGCTTTGTTAATTTTGATCTTCCTGCATTTATCTTGTTACCGCTAAATTATATTCGGCTTATGAGAACGTAATGGCACTGCTACGCTTAGCGCCTCCAAACCAGGCAATACGGCGGGGTACCCAGGACACCCATGTCATGAGTTCATGCCCGGCTACAGCCGCGAAAGATTTGACCGCGAGTTTGCCGAAGATCCCATTGAAATTGGCAATATCACTGAGGCGCAAGGGGTTGCTGTGGGCCAGGATGCGCAAGCGGCCGTGGCTGGGCAAGGTGGCACAGTTTACCAGGCCCAGGGCGATATCCGCCTCGGGCCAGACGAGCGCGACGAGCAGTATAAAATCGCCACCAACTGGGATGGCAAAACCAAGTTGCGCGGCTTTGATCTGGCAGAGCGCGATCTTTCAAAACTCAATCTACGGGGTGCCGATCTGCAAGGCACCTTCCTGCACAAAGCGAATTTAGACTTTACGGATCTACGCAAAGCAAACCTGGAGCAGGCTAATCTGCAAATGGCATCACTCCACAGCATCAAACTCGATGGGGCCAAACTTTCTCAAGCAAATTTAAGCCAGGCCGACATATCCTGGGGAACCATGAACAAAGTCGATTTGGGTGTGGCAACGATCAATGGCGTAAAAATTTTTCAGACGGATGTCAAAAACAGCAATTTATATGGTGCCATTCTCAATTTTGGCACCATCATTTTGTCCGACCTGAGCAACTGTAAAATGAGCAGTACAGATCTACGAGGTACCGATCTGCGCGGCACAAATTTGTCTGGAACCAAGATGTATGGGGCCAATCTGGCCGGGGCCACGCTGGAAGAAACCATCCTCTACAACACAGACCTGCGTGCGTCCAATTTGAGCGGAGCAGATCTCTCTAAAGCCAATCTGACCGGTGTGTATCTTTGCAAAGACGGCATTGAAGGTGCCTTCTTCGATGACAACACTTTATGGCCTGCCGGTTTTGATCCCGTCGCTGCCGGGGCGGTAAACCATCAGAGGTCGTCATCACCCTGGGCTAATTCTTTCAACTTTGCAGAGGATGAGGGTAGCCACTAACCGTATTTGGCTTCTCGGCCGTATCCGCCCAAAAATCTGCTACAATCCCCTCATCATGATTACCTTGCACAAACTGCAAAAAGTTGTGGAACAGCGCACCGTCCTGGATATTGAGGAATTGCTTGTAGAACCTGGCGAAATCGCTGCCATCGTTGGCCCCAGCGGCAGCGGCCAGGCGGACTTGCTGCCTTTGCTTACCGGACAGACGCGGCCTACAAACGGCCGTGTCCACATCGCCAATTGTAATCCAGCCAGCGAGCGCGTCGCTTTTAGCCAGCAAGTGGGTGTCCTTTTTGCTGAAGATGCGCTGTATGCCACCCGCTCTGCCCGGAGCAACCTGGCTTTTCACGCCCGGTTACGCGGCCTGCCAGGCAGCCGGGTCGATGAGGTTCTGGCGCTTGTTGGGCTAGCTGATCATGGCGGGGTCAAGTTCGATCAACTCTCCTCTGGACTGCGGCGACGGCTAAGCTTTGGCGTGGCCATTCTGCACCAACCAACGGTTTTACTGCTGGTAGAGCCGTTTGCCCGCTGCGATGACGCCTCCATCTCGCTGCTCACGCAGCTCATTAACCAGCAGGCCAGCAACGGCCGTACCGTGTTCATCCTGGCCGATACGGATTCCTACCTGACGCACCTCTGCCACACCATTTACGAACTGGAGCAAGGGCGCATCGTGGCCAAACGGCAGCCGAGTGAAGATGCGGACGAAAACGCCCTGCCTTTCAAAATTCCGGTGAAGCTGGAAGGCCGCGTGGCGCTGGTTAATCCGACAGATATTTTGTACGTTGAAGTGGAAGACGGCCGTTCCATCCTGCAAACGACTAGCGAAAGATTACCCACCCAATTTACCCTGTCACAGCTGGAACAGCGCCTGGCCCGCAGCGGCTTCTTCCGCGCCCATCGCGCTTACCTGGTCAACTTGCAGCACGTCACCGAGGTGATTCCCTACACCCGCAGCAGCTTCAGCCTGCGCCTGGACGACGCCGAAGGCTCCAAAATCCCCATGAGCAAAGAGGCCGCCCGCGAGCTGCGCGAACTCCTCGACTATTAATCAACCCTCAGCCATTGATCAGTTTAAGCAAAAAATAAGGCGCCGAAAAACAAACCGCAAAGGCGCAAAGGGCGCAGAGTTTGGAAAACTTCCAGAGGAAAATCTTTGCGATCTCTGCGTCTTTGCGGTGAAAAATGCTTTTTCAGGAGAGCTATCAGCGTCAAATCTGTGCACCGTTCAGCCTTGTTTTGGTCTGTTTCAGCCCTGTTATTACACCTCTTGGCAGAAAAATAATGCACTCGCTTCCTCATTATTCTATGCTGTCTTTATCAACGGTTGGGAAGCAGAGGCCCCGACCAGCGAAGTTTAGAGGGATTCTTCATTTCGCTGCGCTCCATTCAGAATGACAAATTCAAGAGTACGTTGACAAGATTTTTATAGCGCAATAGGAGCAAAATCATGAAACAACCAAATGAAGCAAACGAGCACACTCATCTTTCGTCAGGTATTGCCATTGGCGCTGGAGCTGGTGTGGCCTTGGGCCTTGTGATGATGACGATTTTTGACAACCCAGGTTTTTTTGCTTTAGGCATTGCTATTGGCGTGAGCATCGGTACGGCCGTTGGCGCCGCTTTAGACCAAGAAGGAGAGGATCATGCTGACAATTGAGGCAACTGGATTAACACGAAAATACGATGATTTTGTTGCCGTGGATCAGCTAACGTTTGCCGTGGAAGCTGGCGAAATTTTTGGCTTTTTAGGGCCAAACGGTGCGGGCAAAACCACCACCATCAAAATGCTTACCGGGCAACTGCGCCCCACCAGCGGCAGCGCCCGTGTTTGTGGCTTTGACGTGGTAACCCAGCGACAGCAGCTAAAACCAGCCATCGGCGTCGTCTTTGAATACCAGAACATTTATGAACGGATGACGGCCGTTGAGAACTTGCGGTTTAGTGCCCGTCTCTACGGCGTCAACGGGAATCGTGTTAAAGAGGTATTGGCCCAGGTTGGCTTGCAAGATCAGGGGCGCAAAAAAAGTGGCAAGTTTTCTAACGGCATGAAGCAGCGCCTAATCATTGCCAGGGCACTTTTGCATCAGCCGCGCGTTTTGTTCCTGGACGAGCCAACCAGGGGGCTGGACCCTGGCGTGGCTAGAGATATCCGGGCTATTGTGCAGAACCTGAAAACACAGGGGGTTACCGTTTTCCTAACGACGCATTACATGGAAGAAGCGGATAAACTGTGTGACCGGGTAGCTATCTTGCACAACGGCCGTATCGCAGCCCTGGACAAGCCAGCTCATCTCAAGCAAAATATTGATCAGGCAAACGCAACCTTAGAAGACGTTTTCCTGGCGCTAACTGGCTATACTCTGGCCGGGGGTGTAACCTCATGACCACGCTCCAAAGTTCACCAAAAACAATGCATAGGTCTTGGACCTCTCATTTACGCCTGGTATGGGCGCTGGCGGCTAAAGACATTGTAGATGCGCTCAAAACAAAAACCACGCTGACCACCATCGTCATTTCGCTCTTGATGGTCGCTTTTTACCGCTATTTCCCAACTCTGACCGACGACAGCGACACGCTGAACGTGCTGCTGTATGCCGAAACAGACTCGCCAGTGGTCACTGCGCTGGAAAGCAGCCCAGCTCTGGCCGTCTATCCTTATGACTCCCGCGAGCGGCTCATGGACGTATTTGCCGATGCTGATGAAATGGAATTGGCGATTACTATTCCAGAAACGGCCGTAGCCAACCAAAACAACAGCGAATCGCTCACCGTCGAGGGGCACGTCATGTATTGGGTCAATGCGGAACAACGCGCCGAGATTAAAGCACTGGTCGAAGATGATCTAACCACTCAACTGGGTCGGCCAGTGTCGCTAAATCTAACTGGAAACGACGTCTTCTTCGATGCTAACACCTTCTTCCTCGCCTTCTCCTCAACAATTGCCTTGATATTTGTGGCCGTCATGATTGGCATCTCGCTGATTCCCAATCTGATGATTGAAGAAAAGCAGGCCAAAACGTTGGATGCTCTGTTGGTTTCGCCCGCCTCAGCCACGCACCTAGTAGCAGGCAAGGCCATCGCCGGACTGTTTTATGGCCTGCTAAGCTGCGCCCTTGTCCTCATCGTATTCCAATACCTCATCCTGCAATGGGAATTGGCCATTCTGGCAGCCGTGTTGGTCACCCTGTTTATGGTCGCCATCGGGTTGCTGTTGGGCGTTTATGCGGAGGTGCGTGCCCAGCTGCAAATGGTTGCCTGGTTTGCGGTCATCCCGCTGCTGATTCCCGTCATTCTGGTGGGGCTAGAAGGATTGGTTCCCACCGGAGCCATTGCTGTGATGAACTGGATACCAACCGTTTTGGTAGCCAAAATTTTCCGCCTGTCGCTGACACCCAATGCCACTTTTGCCAATTATGGTTTGGAGTTGGCCGTTACGGCCGTATCCATTTTGGCACTGCTGGCTGGAGTCGTTTGGATGGTGCAACGGCAAGACCGTGAATAATGAGACTTAACCGGTGGCTAACAACCACCGTGAATGAAAATGGAACGCTGATGTTCCTGATTACCATGATCAGGGAGATCAGGGAATTCAGCGTCCTATTTTTCATGGAGGGAATCATGCAACTAACTGAACGTTACTCACCCACAAGCTGGACCTATTGGCGAATGGTGCTGGCCCTGGCCGCAAAAGATATTGTCGATGCCCTAAAAAACAAAACAACGCTCACCATTGTTTTGGGACTGGCTATGGTGATGCTGACGGTTCAGGCCCTGCCTTTGCTGCTAAAGCTGGATGACCGGCCCCGAGTGGCCATTTATGACGCAGCCCGCAGCGGCATCGCTGATACGCTGCGCCAGGGGAGAACGGTTCAGGTATATGAACTGCGCGCCGCTGAAGATGTGGCCAACAGTGCGGTAGAAACCAGCAGCCCACTGGTTTCCGTTACGCTCCCGGAAAACTGGGAAAACGGCACGGGCGATTTAGCTATTGACGGCTCGATGGCTTACTGGGTACCGGCCAAAACGGCCGTTCAGCTTGTAAATGAAGTTGAGCAGGCATTAACGGGCGTCACCGGACGCCCCGTTATCATTCACACCGAAAAGATCTATCCCACCCTGGAAAATGGCGGCCATACCATTATGGTTGCTTTGGGGCTGGTGCTGGTCACCATTTTAATCACCTCTATTCTCGTTCCTTATCTGATTTTGGAGGAAAAAACGAAGCATACCCTGGAGCTGCTGCGCGTCTCCCCGGTAAGTGCGAGCCAAATTATTCTGGGCAAAGGACTCGCCGGAACTATTTACGGTATCCTGGCGGCGGGCGTTCTGCTGGCGTTTAATCTAACAATGATCAACTTATGGACAATTTTGCTGCCCGCCATTGTTGGAATTGTCTTGTTTGGCGTCGGTTTGGGGCTGCTGGTCGGCCTTGTGGTCGAGAATGAAGGCTCAGTACAGATGTGGGTGGGGCTGCTGGCAGTTGGGTTGCTCTTCCCGCTGATGCTCGCTTTCGTGAGAAGTGACAAGGTGCCAGCCTGGGTGCAGCCAATGATGGCCTGGCTGCCCACAAACGCCGTATTCGACCTGATTCGCCTTTCTTTTGGCAATGCTTGGTTACCCGAGCTGGTTTGGCCGAAGTTAACGGCCGTTTTGGTCGCCATCATTCTTGTCTTTGCCCTTGCTGGTTGGCGTTTACGGACCTGGGAATCCTGAAAATCGCCACATTAGAAAAGTTTGTTATAATCCCAGCCGCCGGTAGCAGAAAAGGGCACCTCGCCCGTACCCGGCAGCGCTTTTAGCGCAATCAAAACTGCGGGAACCCAAGCCCGCCAATAATTAACGAAAAGCATAGAAAAAAAGATGACAGCAAAGAGCTGTCATCTTTTTGCGTGTTTTCGGAAGGATATGTATGACTGCATTAACACAAACACAACAGAAGCAGAAGAATGAGACAGTGCGCGCGGTAGCAACGGCCGTTCCCGCCATTGCCGTTATCATCGTGGCCGCCTACATCGGGGCGCAAATGCTAGCCGACATCACCAGCCTGAAAATCGGCCTTGTGGCAGGCTATGCCGTGGATATGGGGACGTTTATCTACCCCATCACCTTCACCCTGCGCGATTTGGTTCACAAAACATTAGGCAAACGCAACGCTCAGGCGCTCATTATCATGGCTGCCGTGATCAACCTGTTCATGGCCGCGTACCTGGCCTGGGCCGCCAGCGTCCCCAGCGATCCGTCGTGGGGGCTGGGTGCCGAGTTTAGCGCCATTTTGGGGCCACTGTGGCGCATCGCCATCGCCTCCATTTTGGCCGAGGTGGTTAGCGAACTGATCGACACTGAGGTGTATCACTGGTTTGTTACCCGCATCACAGAAAATTACCAGTGGGCGCGGGTACTGCTGAGCAACAGCGTCAGCGTGCCGGTGGACAATCTCATCTTTGCCGTGGGTGCGTTTGGCGCGCTGCCCTTCCTGCAAGACCATTTCCTCACCCTGCCCTGGGCCGTGGTGGGCGAGATTTTTATCTTCAACCTGATTGTCAAATACGGCATGACGCTCATCAGCCTGCCGCTGATTTACCTCTCGCCCAAAAAATCGTAACATATCAGATTGGACCAATCTCAAAGATTGGTCCAATCCTGTAATAACGTGGCCGCTTGCTACCCCTCAAACGTATTTGGGGCCAAAATAGGGGCCGGACAGTTCACCACAAATCCATTGGGATGGCTGTCTGGCACCCCATTAAACTGTTCCAATTCACCCGCTTCCAATAGTTCCCGAATTTCAGCAGAGGAGCGCAGCACGCGTGCTTGACTTTCATCGACCCAGCTAAGCGTAAAGTGGTTCCAGAACGGACTCCAGGCTGCCTGGCCCGCCTTGTTGTCAAAGATGGCAGGCTGGAAGCCCATCACGCCGCTGCCAGGAATGCCGTTGGCAAATACCCAAATCTCATCGGTGCCGCCAGCATCCATCATGGCCTGTGAAGGGGCAGACGCAGGCACGCTCATCATGGGAGCCATGCCTACGCTGGACGTGTCAGTGAGAATATAGCGGCTGCCGGGGAAACATTGGTGCAGCTTAAAGGTGACTGTCATTTCGGCCGTATCAACAGGCTCGATAAGCTGGCCATTGCCCAGAGTGGCAGTCAGTTCATCATCGACAGCCAATTCACCACCAGCCCACCTCACAACAGGGAAATTGACATAGATGCCAGTTTCTGTTAACCCGGCTTGGCCATCGGCAACGGCCGTTTCCACATCAGCCGCCGA
Organism: Promineifilaceae bacterium (SeqCode); assembly: GCA_050292445.1. Classification (GTDB taxonomy): domain Bacteria; phylum Chloroflexota; class Anaerolineae; order Promineifilales; family Promineifilaceae; genus Leptofilum. The sequence goes on from JBNKLQ010000005.1 coordinate 9,706, forward strand.
TCCAGTCCCAGCCCTGGGATCAGTAAGCTCGACCTCGATCACCTGAAACAGCGAAATATAATCCTCGTCACTGGGAGCACTCCCCAAAACCGGCGGTAAATCCTCATCAGGAAAGACATAAAGCGGCTTGGCAATGTCGCGCCCCTGGTTCAACAGTGGCACAAAAACCAGGCCATTGGCTTCAGCATAGGCCTGGTCAGAGGCATCGGTGCGGATGAAATAGATAGAGTCGCCGTTGTGCCGCCCTTCATTCAGACGGAATTTTACCCAGCCATATTGCCCACTCCACTCATCAGTTTCCAGGGCAAAGTCCAGCACATCTTTAGCCATCACTTCCACTTCACCACTAGCATTAGCGACAGCAGGTGCACTTGTGGGTGGCAATGGTGTGGTGGTTGGGTCGGGTACGGCCGTTTGCCCACCACAAGCTGCCAACAGTAACCCTGTTCCACTCAATGCCGTTAAACTCAAGAACTGTCTACGCGAAATTTGTTGCTTTTTCATACAGATTCTACTCCTTTCCGTGGCGTCACCATGCTGCTGTTGGGTAGCAAAACGGCCGTTAACCAGAAACGGCAAATTATCTCCACCAGGTAGCAACAAAGTGACCAAGATCAGAGCAACACAAGCCGTTGACAGAGGGGAAAGGTTGTGCGAAGATTAACCAGCAACGTCCGCTGTCTAACAGTGTGTGTTGCGCCCAAGATCGTACCCATGTGGCCTTGCCGGGGAGCATGGGTACTTTTTATTTAGATCGTCTTGACCTACCCGCAGTATAAGCCAAGCTGCACAATCTGTTGTAAGTTGTCCTACAAAAAATGTCTACTCCACCGTCACACTCTTAGCCAGGTTGCGAGGCTGGTCCACATCACAGCCTCGCCACACAGCAATGTGGTAGCTCAGCAGCTGCATCGGAATGGTGTTCAGGATTGGCTGGAGCAATTCGGATGTCTCCGGCACCTCAATGACATAGTCCGCCTCGCGCCCGATGGCGCTGTTGCCCTGCGTGGCCACGGCCAACACTACGCCACCCCGCGTTTTGGCCTGCTGAATGTTGCTCACCATCTTCTCGTACAGTCGATCATTCGTCGCCAGGGCGACCACTGGCATCGTCTCGTCGATGAGGGCAATCGGACCATGCTTCATCTCGCCCGCCGGATAGCCTTCGGCGTGAATGTAGCTGATTTCCTTGAGCTTAAGCGCTCCTTCCAAAGCCACCGGATAGTTAATGCCTCGTCCTAAAAAGAGAAAATTCTGTGCCTTGTGGAAAACATTCGCCAGATTTTCGTACATGCTTTCGTCCTCCAACAGCTCCCCAGCCAAATTGGGGATGTGGGCCAGATCGTCCACCCGTTGGCGCATTTTTGCAGGTGAAATGGTACCGCGCAACTCGCCTAATACGCAGCCTAACAAGTACATATCTGCCAGCGAAGTGGTGAATGCTTTGGTGCTGGCCACGCCTATTTCCGGTCCAGCCTGCATGGCGATGAACCCATCAGAAATACGCATCGATTGGCTGCCAATGACGTTGACAATCGACCACAGCGTGGCTCCTTTGGCTTTGGCCTGTTCGCTGGCAACTAAAGTATCGGCCGTTTCACCGGATTGGGTGATGGCCAGTACGGCCGTCTTCTCATCAATGATCGGATCATAGTAGCGAAACTCCGAGCCATACTCCACTTCCACCGGAATCCGGGCCAAAGCTTCAATCATGAATTTACCAATCAGCCCGGCATAGTAGCTGGTGCCGCAAGCCACGATGATGATTTTGTTGAGCGATTGAACCAATTCGGCCGTCAGGTTCATCTCTGGCAGGGAAATCGTGCCCTTCTCAAAATTCACCCGCCCTCGCATCGTGTCGATGAGTGCCTGGGGCTGGTCATGAATCTCTTTTTGCATGAAATGTTTGAATTCGCCTTTGACGGCGCTCACCGGGTCCCAGTTGATATTGTGTACTTCTGGCTCAATGGGGTTGCCTGCCAGATCGGTGATCTGGAAGCTGTGGCGCGTCACCAGCGCCACCTGGCGGTTTTCCAAAAAGACCATGTCGCGGGTGTATTCCAAAATGGCGGGGATGTCGGAGGCGATGAACATTTCGTCGCGGCCAATGCCCAGGGTGATGCCTCCCGCATTGCCCAAACGGGCGCAGATGAGCTGGTCTGGCTGATCGACGCTCATCACCACGACGGCGTTGGCTCCTTCTAACTGTGTTAAGGTTTGGCGCACGGCCGTTTCAAACCCCACCCCACTTTCCAAATACCGCTCCACCAGTTGCACAATCACTTCTGTGTCTGTTTCCGAAGAAAACTGCACACCTTCTGCCGCCAATTCTTCACGCAAAGGCAAGAAGTTTTCTACAATGCCATTATGGACCACGACAACACGGCCGTTCATACCAATATGCGGATGGGCGTTCCGTTGGCTGGGTTCACCGTGCGTGGCCCAACGTGTATGCCCAATGCCAATTTGTCCGCCCAGCGGCGACTCGGCTAGCAAACTACCCAGATTGTTCAGCTTGCCCACATCGCGCCGAATGGCGATATGCCCATTTTGCTCCAAAACGGCCACCCCAGCCGAATCATAGCCACGATACTCCAGCCGTTTTAGACCTTTATAAACGACTTCTGCCGCCTCGCGCGGCCCCACATAACCAACAATCCCACACATAGCGTTTAACCTCCGCTAAATGATTTGCAAATTAGCAAATCACAATTGCAGGCAGCAGTACCCTTGCGGAGGGTGCATTCTCACATGCGAACGAATCCAAGCAGAACGCATCTGAGGCTGCTTTCCCCTCTGGAGCATATTGGCATGCCTGCTGGCGAACGCACCCAAATACAATTGCTAAAAAATGGAGAGGTCCCTTCGATAAATTAAATTACCCTAGCCGGACCCTAAGGATTTGCCTTAATCCGGATGGGTAAATAAGTAGAAAACCCATAGGGTCTTCTGCTGGCCAATGTGATGTGCGTTAAACAGACAGTTACCCATCTGGTTTGACACATCACTCTCATTTGAAGGGATTTTGCCGCTTGCCGGGGAAATCTTGGCAAACTAGCTGGCGGTTTGGAAACCGCTCGACTCAGGATATGACCAACCCTGGGAGGCACCCGCTGAACTTTCGCTTTTCCGAAACAAAACTTCAGTATTCTTAGCCGGGCTTAGTGTCATTCCCGCGAAGGCGGGAATCTACTCGCCTGGACTCCCGCCTTCGCGGGAGTGACAAATGAAGTTTTGTCCGTTAGCATCCACCTGAGGTGGAGAACCTCCTCCGCGTCTCCCGTTTCAGTGTTCAGTTAGTCAGTATTCAGTAGGTCAGTTTCCAAAAGCAGGTTACTGATCACTGTTTCACTGTTTACCGAAACGGGCCTTGCGCTATCGATCCCTGGGCACATTGCCCTTATGCAATTGTGCGGGGGTTTTATCCGGTTTAATAGAAATTGGCAACATCCTGAACGAATCTATAGGGAAATCGTTGAAATTGCCAATGCGTCCTTAACCCATTCTAAAACCTATGACTATGGTTTTGCTCCACGCGCTTGACAATTTTGGAACACGTAGAGTAAAATTAGCACGCCTAATCATTAGGTGTGCTAACTATTTACAATCAATTCGCGGGAAGGTGGAGTCAAACACGACTATTTCCCCCATTTGTGAACAATTATGAATTCTGATCGTCACGGGATTGCTTTGTCAATCCTGCAAATTATTCCGTCTATTATGCGCCTGCTAGCGGCCGAGTTACGCCAGGCAGAGACACCACTGCTGCCGCCCCAGCTTAGTGCACTCACATTGCTGGGTGAAACATCATACAACCTGAGTGAACTGGCTGAGCTGCATGGCGTTAGCCTACCAACCATGTCTAACACCATCAGCAAGTTGGTGGCTGAGGGATGGGTAGCACGCCAACGCTCACAAACTGACCGCCGCGTTGTGATGCTGACACTCACACCTGCTGGCCAACAGCTCATCGAAAAGATTGGCCAAAAGCTCATTAACAATCTCGCTTCACAACTATCTGAAATACCCGATAGTGATTTAGAAACATTGCAAGAGAGTTTCGCCATCTTGCAAACTATTTTTACCCCTTTTGCTTTTAAAAAAAGTGCCGAGTCCGTTTAAATACGGCGTCAAACATCACAGAAAAAATTGTGATTTTGCAGGAGACCCATTATGCTTTCAACCTTTTTTGATCGAATCACACGCCTCTCTTTGAGGTTTCGTTGGATTACTATACTTTTAACGGCCGTTATCCTCGGCCTGGGTGTTTATTCAGCAACACAACTCAATCTAGAGCTGCTGCCCCGAATCGAATTTCCCCAAACCATCGTTATCGCCCAGTGGGGCGACAGCGAATCTTCCACCGACGTTTTAAATCAAATCACAATCCCCTTGGAAGAGAAGCTGTCTGTAGTAGAAGGCGTTGTCAATGTTGAATCCACAACCAACAATGGCTTTGCCGTTGTGGTGGTCCGGTACGACTTTGGACTGGATCAGGATCGTTTGTTGACAGAGATTGAAACGGCCGTTGCCGACACCAACCTGCCCGAGACTGCGGACACCAGCGTGCTGAACTTCAGCTTGAGTGATCTACCTGTGGTCATCGCCAGCGTCTCAGCGGCCGATCTTGAATTGGCTGATCTGAAGCTCCTGGTAGAAAACGACCTCCAACCACAATTAACCGCCTTGGAAGATATTAGTGAGGTGCAAATCAGCGGTGGTCAGGAATTACCGGAAGAAGTGGTGGTTGAAGCTGACGAAACCAGTGTTGAAGACGTTGTAGATGAAGACCCAGGTCGCCTGCCCCTTACAGTCGTTCAAGGCGCAAAAGTGCTGGACGTAGAAATAGAGTACGCGCAGGAAATTACGGTTGATCTGCTGAGGAGCCTGGCCAGTTATGAGAATGCTGCTGATCAGGTATTGCTGGTCCTGAATCTGCTGCCGGAAGATTTGCTGGTTTACGTCCAGCCAGAAGCACTTTCCTACTTGCCGCAAGAATATCTAGATGGCTTAGACCCCGCACTTGTGTCTGAATTAGATGAGCTTGCTGCTGAATTTGGTGGCGTTGGCCAGTACAATGTTGAAGAAGCTGTCGTTGCGCTCAACCCGGTAGAAGAAGTTGCCGAAGTAGAACCCACTGCAGAACCAACTGCGGAGCCAACGGCCGTTCCCGAAACCGAGCCAGAAGCAGAACCTGTGGCCGACCTACCCACCGTTGAGCCTGTGCCACTGCCCGAAACCTGGATTGCTGGGGCAGCCCAGCTGGGCCAGGTCATTACCGACACTGGTGACCTCACCCCTGAATTCATTCAAGGCATTCTAGGATTTGCCCCTGAACAACTGGCAGAACTCACCCCAGAGATGTGGCGGGCGCTGGAACCAGAGGTAGCAGCGCTGGCCTTGCCAGTTGTGGGTGAAACACTCGATCCGACCCTGCTAGTTCAGCTAATCGCCATTCAAAATGCAGCCAATGGCCTCCCGCCAGAGCCGGTAGCTTTGCCCGAAAGCTGGGTCGCCGCCGCCGGAGCCGCTGGCCAAGAATTAGCCACCACGGCCGATCTGAATGCAGAGGCGATGGGATTGCTGGCCTCGGTCGCACCGGAGCTGCTACAAGAGTTGACGCCAGAAATTCTTCTGGCCTTGCCGTCAGAGGTACAGGCTGCCCTGCCAGAAGAATATATTGCTACCCTGGATGAAGGAACAGCCCAAACGTTAACCAACATTGCTGTTTACGTAGCGCGGAATGAAGCAACGGCCGTAACCACCGCTGACGTGCCTCAATTCACCCCTGTTCCCCTGCCCGACACCTGGATTGCCGGAGCCGCCCAGTTGGGTCAGGTCATCACTGACACCAGCGACCTGACGGCCGAATTCATGCAAGGCATCATTGGTTTTGCCCCAGAGCAACTGGCCGAGCTGACCCCAGAAATGTGGCGCGCCCTAAACCCGGATGTTGCCGCCATTGCCTTACCGGTGGTAGGCGAAACGCTCGATGCCGATCTGTTGGCCCAGCTTACCGCCATCCAAAATGCGGCCAATGGCCTGGCCCCAGAACCGGTCGAGCTGCCCGAATCGTGGATTGCGACAGCCACGGCTTCTGGCTTCCCCATCTCCACCACAGCAGACATTCCCGCCGAGGCATTTGGCCTGCTGTCTTCTGTCGCGCCAGAACTATTGGCCGACCTAACCCCAGAACTTTTACTAGCTTTTCCCGCCGAAACGCTGGCGGCCATTCCAGAGCCATTCCTGGCCCAGCTAGACCCGGCCCTGCAACAAACCGTGGCCAATGTAGTGATTGCTGACGCGCAGTTTTTGGCAGAAACGGCCGTTGCCACAGATGAAGGTGGTGACGGCGAACCAGTTGAAGAAGTCGAAGCAGAACCCGTCGATCCGGGCCGTTTGCCCGACCTGCTCATTCAAGGCGCGGCCCAGGCCGGATTTGAACTCGAAAACGCCCAGGACATTACGCCTGACCTCATCCGTCTGTTTGGCGGATTGGGACCACAAGGCATCCAGGTGCTGCAACTGCTTTCATCAGACAATCTGCGCCTGCTCCAACCAGAAGTTCTGGCTTTACTGCCTGCCGAATTTGTAGACACACTACCCGCTGATTTACGGGCTGAACTGGACGAAATCGCCGCTGAGTTTGGGGGAACCGGTGCCCTGGCCCTGGTAGAAGCCGAAGAAGCAGCGGCTTTGTCTGAAGGTGCCCCAGAACTGAGCGGCATCTGGGTAGAACCGACACCGGAAGGAGAGCCTTCGCTCTTTAAAACGGCCGCAGACCTGCTTAACAACCAATTTGTCCCTGGCGCAGCGAACTTCTTGAACTTCTTCCCCACTGCGCCCAACGTGGAAAACCCGGCTGAATGGATGAGTGCTCTCACACCTGAGGTCATTCAATTCCTGGCAGAAAACGAAGAAGGGTTTGTTGAAACGTTATCCCCCACCGTTCTGGAACTGTTTTCTCCAGAAACATTGACCTTTATGCTGGAAACTTATCCAGATGCGTTTGATGCAGAATTGGCAGACCGTCTAGCAGGCATTGCCCAGGGCGACATCGAAGTATTCATCCCCGAAGCAGCCATCACCCGCACCGATGGCAATCCCAGCGTGCTGGTAAGCCTTTACAAAGCAGGTGATGCCAACACGGTGAACGTGGCTGAAGACATCTTTAACACACTGGACGCCTTTACCGAAGCCAATCCTGGCACCTCGGTCAATCTGGTGTTTGAACAGGCCACTTTCATCGAAGATTCCGTGACGGGCGTGTCGCGTGAAGGAGCGCTGGGTGGTGTTTTTGCCGTCATCGTCATTTTGTTCTTCTTGAGCGGCCGTATTGGCAACAAGTATCAGGTGAGCTGGCAGGCCACGTTAGTAACGGCCGTTTCCATCCCACTCTCTATCTTCACTGCTTTCTTATTGATGGCCGCCGTGCCACCTACCATCGGCGAATGGCTGCACAATCTGGTGCTTTCAACAGACAGCAGCTTCCTACGCTTCATCGCCCAGCTGTTCCCCACCGAAGTCACACTCAACATCATGACCTTAAGCGGCCTAACGGTAGCCATCGGTCGTGTGGTGGATGATTCAATTGTGGTGCTGGAAAATTCGTACCGCTACATTCAGCAGGGCGACGATCCCAAACACGCTGTTTTACAGGGAACCAAAGAAGTTGCTATTGCCATCTTCTCGGCCACGGCAACGACCATGGCCGTGTTCATGCCGCTGGGCCTGATCGGGGGCATCATCGGTTCCTTCTTCTTGCCCTTTGGCCTGACAGTGGCCTACGCTTTGGCGGCTAGCTTTGTCGTCTCCATTACCGTTGTGCCCGCACTCACCTACCTGCTCATTCGCAAAGAAAACATTCCCGACGAGCGGGAAACAGCAATGCAGCGTTGGTATACACCTGCGCTGGAATGGGCTTTACAGCACCGTTTTTACACCATGCTGGCAGCCACGATTATCTTTGCTGGCAGCCTGCTTCTGTTGGGGCAGCTACCACAAAGCTTTATCCCCAGCATTGGTGAGCCAACCATCAACGTTTCCATTTCGCTGCCTGCGGGCACCAGCATGGTGGAAACAAACGAGGTGGTGCAAGAGCTGGAAGCAGCAATGGAGCAGTTTGAAGACATCGAGACCATCCAGACCGAAATTGGCAGCGGCGGTGGCTTTGAAGCCCTGTTTGGTGGCGGCATCAGCCAGAACCTGGCTAACGTGACTATCAGCGTAGGCGAGGAGATGGTGCAAGACAGTGATGCACTCAACAGTTTAACGAATGAAGTACGCCAGGAAGCGATTCGCGTTGTCGGTGAAGACAATGTGAGCGTTTCGGCCGCTTCCCAAACTGGCTTTAGCGGCTTCTCTATCATTCTGACAGGTGATTCACAAGATGAGCTGGAAGCGCAGGTGGCTGATGTGAAAGCGGCCATCGGCTCAGTGGATATAGATGAAGACGGCATTCCTGACATTGCCAACGTCTCCAGCAATGTGGACGGGGCAGCCGAAGGGGATGGCACCAACGAAACAATTCTGCGGATAGACGGCCGTTCTGCCATCAGCTTCAGTGGTGAACTGGAAACACAAAACACCCTGGGCGTTACCGGCGCAGCCAAGGAGGCCATCAGCGATCTGGCCACGCTACCGGTCACGGTTGAAGTCACCGAAGGATTCGATTCGCAGCAGCAGGTGGAAGGCTTCCAGTCAATGCTGACGGCAATTGGCTACTCCATCATCATTGTCTACCTCATCATGGCCTTAACCTTCCGCAGCCTGATTCATCCGTTTACGATTCTGTTCAGTCTGCCGTTTGCCCTGGTGGGCGCGGCCCTGGCTTTATACCTCACCAACAGCGTCCTGGGCATCTCTGCCATGATTGGTTTAATGATGCTGGTCGGCATTGTGGTGACCAACGGTATTGTGCTCATGGAATTGGTGCAGCAGCTACGCGCCAAAGGCCAGCCGGTGTATGATGCGCTGGTTGAAGGTGGCCGCACCCGCTTGCGCCCCATCTGGATGACTGCCCTGACAGCCATCCTGGCGCTCATTCCATTGGCGGCCAGCAACGAAGCTGGGGCTATTATCGCCTCGGAGCTGGCCCGGGCGGTGATGGGTGGCTTGCTGGTGAGTACCGCTTTAACCTTGCTGGTTGTCCCGGTTGTGTATAGTCTAACAGAACAGCTTTGGGTTAAACTGGTGGGTCTGTTTAAACGATCTTGATTTGAAAAGGACCTGACAGATTGTTTAACTGGTCTTAAGCTTTCTTGAAAAAATCTGCCAGGTCTGCAAAAATTCCCAAACTAAAAAAAGCGCCGTTGTTATGGGCAGCGGCGCTCTTTTTCTTTTTACCCCAAGCGTTAATTTATTGCGACGAACGGCCGTACTGGCGTAAGATCACGGCCAACCTGTGCTGAATGGAGGCGTTCTTGACTGGTGAAATCAGTTTAGTCTTAATCATTTTAGGAGCATCCGTCGTTTTATTTGCATCTGAAAAAATTCGCGTTGATGTCGTGTCGATGATGGTGATGCTGACCCTGCTGTTAACCGGTTTGCTCACCACAGAGGAAGCATTTTCTGGCTTCTCTAATCCAGCAGTCATTACCGTGTGGGCCATTTATATCGTCAGCGCCAGTCTGACCCACACTGGCATTGCCGACGTCATTGGTAAATATATCGGCCGTATTGCGGGCACCGAAGAGGCTCGCCTGACATTTGTCATCATGGCTGCTGTGGCAATCATGTCTGCCTTTATGAACAATATCGGTGCTGCGGCCGTTTTGCTGCCGGTTACAATTGCCCTGGGGCGTAAAGCCAAAGTTCCCGCCTCTAAACTATTAATCCCACTGGCTTTTGGCTCTTTGTTGGGTGGCATTACCACACTCATTGGCACGCCCCCAAACCTGCTGGCCAGCGATGCTTTGCAAGAAGTGGGGCTTGCCCCTTTCAAGTTGTTCGATTTTACTCCGATGGGATTGATCGTTTTAAGCTTCAGTCTGGCCTACATGTATTTTATCGGCCGTCATTTGCTGCCCCGCTATGAAGAAACCCTGCACGAGGATCCGCAAGATTTCAACCGCGAATATCAGCTAAAAGATTATTTGGCGGAACTGCACGTTCTGCCAGAATCACCGCTCATTGGCAAGACAATTGTGGAAAGTCGCCTGGGTGAGGCGTATGATCTGACAGTGATGGGGGTGTTGCGAGACGGCCGTATGCGGCTGGGTATCTTGCCCAACGCCCACATCCGGGCTGGCGATATGCTGTTGGCGAAAGGGTCAGAAGAGAAAATGCTGGCCGTACGCAACCAAATTGGCGTGACCCTGGTGCCCGAACACGATATTGATGAGCACGAACTACAATCTGATGAAGTGGCTGTTGCCGAGTTGGTGGTAAGCCAAAAAGCGCCTTTTATTGGCAAATCGATTAAAAATGCTAATTTTCGGGCGCGCTACGGTCTGACAGTGCTGGCAATCTGGCGCGAAGAAAAAGCAATTGCTGGGCGGCTAGGCAATGCCCGACTTAAGCTGGGCGACACATTGTTAGTACAAGGACGCAAAGAGCGCATCGAGGAAGCAGGCAATGACATTTCCTTCCTGCTTCTCACTGAACAAGGCGAACCTACGCTGCGTACCAGCAAAGCGCCGCTAAATCTGCTTATTTTTGTGTCCATGATTACGATGGTTGGCTTAGGCTGGCTGCATATTTCGGTAGCGGCCGTTTTAGGCGCTGTCCTCTCTGTGGCAACTGGCTGTTTAACCATGGATGAAGCGTATAAATCTATTGAGTGGAAATCTGTCTACCTGATTGCGGGCATGTTGCCGATGGGCATTGCGATGGAAAACACAGGTACTGCCCAATTTTTATCTGATCAGGTGATTGCTCTGGTGGGGTCGCTAGGACCACGGGGCATCATGGTGGGTTTGTTTATGCTCACTACAATTCTTACTGCGTTCATGTCTAATGCAGCAGCTGCCGTTTTGGTCGCCCCAATTGCGATTCAAACGGCTTTCAGCTTAAATCTAGAACCCCACGCATTTGTCATGGGTACGGCGATTGCGGCCTCAAACTCCTTCGTTACGCCGATTGGTCATCAGGCATGCATACTGGTTTACGGCCCCGGAGGCTACCGCTTTTTTGACTTTGCCAAGGTAGGTTTGCCGCTCACCATTCTCATCTGGATTTTGATGACAATCTTTTTGCCCATCTTTTTCCCGTTCTAATAATCCCTGATGCGTGAAAGATAATGAGTAAGCAATCTTTTTGGCAACAACAGGCAAAACGGTGGCCCTGGATATTGCTCCTGCCGCTGCTGTTTTTACTACTCTTTTTTTTCTACCCACTGGGCAATATTTTCCGGTTGAGCTTGACAGCTGAAGCGTTGGGTGAGCTGGTGCAACGGCCGTCTTTTCGGCATGTTGTCTGGTTTACGGTGTGGCAAGCGGCCGTTTCTACCGGACTGACGCTATTGCTAGGGCTGCCTGCCGCCTATCTGTTTGCCCGCTACGAATTTCGCGGCAAGACTATCCTGCGCGCGCTCACAACAATTCCGTTTGTCATGCCCACGGTGGTCGTGGCCGCCGCATTCCGCGCCCTGCTAGGAGCCAATGGACCGCTTAACCGTCTGCTGATGACTGGGTTGCAGCTAGAAACGCCCCCCATTCATCTTGAGCAAACGTTGACAATCATTTTGCTGGCTCACGTTTTTTACAACGTTACGGTAGTAGTGCGGCTGGTGGGTGGCTTTTGGGGCAACCTGAATCCACGACTGGTAGAAGCGGCCCAGACGTTGGGGGCTTCGCCGCGCCGCGCCTTTTGGGAGATCACCTTGCCATTGATACGGCCGTCTCTCATCAGCGCCGCCCTACTCATTTTCCTGTTCACCTTCACCAGTTTTGGTGTGGTGCTTATTTTGGGCGGTCCGGCATTTAGCACTATCGAGACCGAAATTTACCGCCAATACATCACTTTTTTGCGGCCCGATGTAGCTGGTGCACTTTCCCTGTTGCAAATTATATTCACCTTTGGCCTAATGTCGCTATACGCAAAATGGCAGCAAAAAACGGCCGTTTCGCTCGATTTTCGTCCACAGGAAAGCACCCAAAGACAAGCCCGATCCGCAGGTGAAAAACTGGCGCTAGGTGGCATGGTTGTTGGACTGTTGCTTTTCCTGCTCACGCCGCTGCTGGCGTTAATCTGGCAATCGTTGGTGGACCGCGAAGGTCAGTTCACCCTGGCCTACTACCAAGCGCTGCCCGCGCTGCGCCGGGACAGCATTGTGTTTATTCCGCCGCTGTTGGCGCTGCGCAATTCATTGGGCTACGCTTTGCTAACGGTGTTTGTGGCCGGGGTTTTGGGGCTGTTGACGGCGACTTTGTTGATACGGCCGTCTCGCTGGCGTAATTGGCTCGATCCCATTTTTATGCTGCCGCTGGGGGCTTCGGCCGTAACGCTGGGGTTTGGCTACGTGGTTACCTTCCGCTGGCTGCGCACGTCGCCGCTGCTGGTGCTGATTGCTCACGTGCTGGTGGCTTTTCCTTTTGTGGTGCGCACGCTGCTGCCCGTGTTGCAGGGCATCAAGCCCAGTCTGCGCGAGGCGGCGGCTGTGCTGGGCGCTTCCCCCACCCGCGTCTGGCGCGAGGTCGATTTGCCCATCGTGGGGCGGGCACTGCTAGTGGCATCTGTGTTTGCCTTTACAGTGAGCATGGGCGAATTTGGCGCGACGAGCTTCATTGTGCGGCCTAACAGCGGCTACCTCACCATCCCCATTGCCATCGAGCGCTTTTTGGGGCAGCCTGGGGCGCTTAACTATGGCCAGGCGTTGGCCATGAGCACCATTTTGATGTTGGTTACGGCCGTAGGCTTCATCGCCATTGAACGATTCCGTTACGCCGACATCGGTGAATTTTGATACAAAAACCACCGCACAAAGGGTGTTAAATTTTGATAACAACAACCAAACGACGACCATCCTTCACTGAATTTGTCATCCTCGTGTCCATGTTGATGGCCTTAACCGCGCTGTCCATTGATACAATGCTGCCCGCTTTGGCCCAGATTGGCAGCGATTTACAGGTGCAAAATGCCAACGACCGGCAGCTCGTAATTTCAATGATTTTTTTTGGCCTGGCTGTGGGGCAACTGTTTTTTGGCCCGCTGTCCGATAGCACCGGTCGCAAACCAGCCATCTACGGCGGACTGGGATTATTTATGTTCGGCTCACTCTTATCTATGTTTGCCGTCAATTTTTCCATGATGCTGGCTGGTCGCCTTTTGCAAGGCATTGGCGTGTCCGCCCCACGAGCGGTTACCCTGGCACTCGTGCGCGACCAATTTGCTGGCAGGGCAATGGCCCGTGTCATGTCATTTGTGATGACTGTGTTTATCCTCGTTCCCATGCTCGCGCCCACAATGGGGCAAGCTATCCTCAGCTTCTCAGGCTGGCGCACTATTTTTGGCAGCTTCTTGCTGCTGGCAACAATTGCGCTGGTATGGTTTGCCCTCCGCCAACCGGAAACCCTGGCCTCAGAAAATCGTGCCCCATTCACCATTCGGCGAATCATCGACACAACACAAGCAATTATAAAAACTCGGCTGGCTTTTGGGTATACTGTCACTGCCGGGCTGGTGAGCGGTGCGTTTATCGGCTATCTCAATTCCGCGCAGCAGATATTTCAAGAGCAATATGCCTTGGGCGAACGTTTCCCCATCTATTTTGGCGTGATTGCTTCTTCAATTGGCTTGGCGTCTCTATCTAATTCACGTTTGGTGATGCAGCTAGGCATGCGCCTCCTGGTGAGAGGATCACTGCTCATTATTTTCGTTTTATCTGTCATCGCGCTGGGGATTGCAACATTTTTTGCTGGACAGCCGCCGTTATGGATTTTTATGACCTATTTGATGATGTCATTCTTTTGTGTGGGGGTTCTGTTTGGCAACCTTAATGCGCTGGCCATGGAACCGCTAGGGCATATTGCCGGCATTGGCGCAGCCATTGTGGGTTCTCTCTCAACCTTGATATCGGTACTTTTGGGAACTGTCATTGGGCAAAGCTACAACGGCACCATTTTGCCACTGGTTATTGGTTTGGCGGTTCTGGCGGGGCTGTCTTTCATGGTGGTGCGCTGGGCCGAAACTGACTAATATCTACTCAGCAATGAAAAAATCCTAATCATTTCCCAATTGGGAGTCACCATCCTTTATAATCGGTTCAACAACTTGTTTCTACCTCAAGGCAAAGAAAAGTGAATATTTGGAGGAAACTGTAATGAACCGTGTGGAATTGATGGAATTGGTGCGCAACTATCAGGTTGGTGAGGTGACCCGGCGACAGTTTTTGCTGCGGGCAACGGCCGTTTTAGGCAGTGCCATCGCCGCGAATACATTATTGGCTGCCTGCACCGCCGCGCCGAATGACAATCCGCCCCCCGTGGTGGATACAACCCAACCACCAACCGAAGTCGGTAGCAGCAGCGATGGCGAGATGATTACTGGCGTTGTCAGCTATCCTGGCCCAGGAAGTGATGCCCTAATGGGGTACTGGGCCTACCAGGAAGGTGGCGAGCCGCGCCCAGCGATTATTGTCATTCAGGAATGGTGGGGGCTAAATGAGCACATCAAAGATGTGGCCCGCCGCTTTGCCGCTGAGGGGTATGTGGCATTGGCCCCAGATTTGTATCATGGCGTGGTCACCACGGAACCAGACGAAGCACGCAAACAGGCAATGGCCTTAAGTTCGTCAGAAGCGGTCGCAGAAATTCAGGCAGCGATTGATTATTTGAAAGGGCAGGATTTTGTAAACGGCCGTTTCGGCGTCGTTGGGTTTTGCATGGGGGGTGGCCTGGTTTTGCAAACAGCCGCGAATAGCCCAGATATTCATGCGGCCGTTCCGTTTTACGGTTCGCCCCTGTCTACCAGCGAAGCTGCCAAAGTCAAGGCCCCAGTGCTAAGCTTTTTAGGCACACGTGATGGCATCTCCGCCAACGACTATGAAACGATGCACGCCGCCCTCACGGAAGCAGGCGTACCCAACAAGTTCCAGCTGTACGACGGCGCACAGCACGCCTTCTTCAACGACACCCGCGCCAGCTACGACGAGGACGCAGCAATGGATGCTTGGCAACAGACATTGGGTTGGTTTGAGACGTATTTGGGGTGATTACGGCCGTTGCAGCCGCAGCGCCGGGTCGCCCAACAAGTTGACAACCAGCACGGCTTCGTGCAAACCGGGATCGTTGGCTGCGGCCGTTTGGGCATTGAGCAACGCTTCGCCAACAGTTTCAACTTCACCATTGAGCAGCTCCGCGTAAAACAGCTCCCCCATGGGTGTCAGGACAGGCAGGGAGATACGGCTGGTAGGGGTAATGGCCGCTACGATACCACCATCTTCTACCCACAGTAGCTCTTCGGCCAGACTGTCCGTTTCTGGCTCGGTGAAAGCGCCATTGTTGCAGGTGAATGTCGTAAAGATGGGAGTGTGCCCATTATTTGCCAACATCGCCACATCATCCCCATCAAACACCTGCCCATCCCCCCACTGGGAAACATACCCTTCCCCCGCATAGTTGATGAGCCCAACCCCTTTAGCCAAGGTGCCCATGAGATCATAATGAATCGTCTCATCCTGGTCCATTTGCAAGGCGTTGATCTCATAGCCGTTGTCTTGCAGCTGAGCCGCCAGCTCAGTATTAAACTGAGCGTAGTATGGCTCGGCATCACTGACGAACAGCGCACGGTTGATCCAATGGGTACGGCCGTTCATCTCGTATGCCAACGTTTTGGCCACCATGATTTCCAGTTGTTCAACGGTCTGAGCAGGGAAACGGCCAATGGCCAGATTCGGAAGTTTATCTTCCGTTAAAACATACCAGGTATCGCTACTCACGTATCCCTGGCGCAGCTGCACCAGTTGAGTCGGCAACAAATTACCATTTTTGCCCTGCAAATTATCATGAATGTCGTAGCTGGCATCCCCAGCCAGCAGCACAAAGCGGGGCGCAGGCGCTTCCCAGTTAGCCTGGGCAAACCTCAGGAAGCTGCGAATAGCCGTGGCATCTTCCTGCCCGTACCCAAATTCAGTATAAATCTGGCTGAGGGGAACGGCCGTTACCCGCAATCCCTGGTTGGCACGATAGGTTAGCAACGGCTGGAGTACATCAACAAAATCCGTGTCGTCGGGATAAATCACAATATAGTCGGCCCCACGCTCGCTCTGGCGCAGTGCCTGCTTGGTAATGAGACTGTTGGAGTAAGACGGCCGTATCGCTTCATCTGAATTCAGGGCATAGTAACGGCCGTTCGGTCCGCTGCCCGCAAACAAGATGCTGTTGCCGTTCTGGGTGTAGCCGGTCAAAGCAACTGGCTGCTGGCGCTGAGTGACATCGAACAATAGCAAATCTTCAGCCGCATTTTGAATGGTGATGGTATTGGCACTGCTGCCAAACCAAAACTGCCCCTGCCCTGCGGCCAGAAGCCCTTCATACATCAGTTCAATGCGATCAACGTAAATCGCCTCGCCCGAGGCAGAAATATCGCCCGGGCTGGCAAGGCTGAGCAGGTTGCGCGCGTCTGACTGCAAGACGCCACCGGGCAAATCCACCGTGATAGACGTGCGCTGAATGCCGTCCCACACCCAATCTACCAGCTGACGGCCGTTCAAGCTTACCTGTAAATGGTGATCTGGGTTGCTGGCGCTGGCTGTACTGGACCAAACAGAAATGGTGAGACGTCCCCGTCCGCCATTGGTTTGGATGTTACTCAGGGGAAAATTCCAGGTATTGGGGGCTAATAGCAAACGGCCGTACCACGGATCGCTACTGCCAGTTTCGGCCAGAAAGGTGCTATTTTCTTCCCACACCTGCCGAAAAGTGGCCTTGTTGCTGCCCCGGCCTGTAGCAGCGGCATCTCGTTGGGCCATGGCCAACCCTTCCCCCAAACTAAGCCGATAAACGGCTGGTGCCGTTACCGTATTGGTAATCGCTTCAGCCAGGAAAAAGATCGTTTGCCTATCGTCAGCAATAAAATAGGGGACCTGTTCTCCCTGGCGCGTCAGGTTCATATTGTCGTAGGAAAAGGTATCAAGCTGCCAGTTAAACGGCCGTAAATCATCGGTGGTCACAGCAGCAATGCCGGTTTCTGTAATGGTGAGGTTAATAAATTGGGGGATGTCTCGCAAGGCAGACGGCCGTCTGCGCAGTTCACGCCCTTCGGCGGCTTGAGCAAACGGATCCACCCAAAACGTTAGTGCGGCGGCTCCCAAAAACAGGATCGTTAAGCTGCCAAAGAGCAGCAACATCGTACGATAATGCGAAGATTTGGTTGAAGTTGTTGCCCCAGATTGGGGGGTGCCTGCATGTTGGGTCTGTGGGTCAGCCATACCTAAAAAATCACTCAGCTCATCGCCTGTTTTCCAATACTCATATACTCATAGAGATTGTAGAGCATGGCACGATGGCTGCATATGAATTCTTAGGGAGGGCTAAGGCGCGCGGCTTATAACAAACGGGGTCAGTGACTCACCTCCACCGGTTCGCGGTACAAAATCCGCCGGAGGCCATCACGCTGAAATGGCTGCCATTCTCCCTCTTCCTGCGCTAAACGATCCGCAATTGCCCATAAGGCCAACGGATGAAAACCTAGCCCCATATGACTGGCTTCCACTTCGATATTTTCGCTTAACTCCCCGGCTGGCTCAACACAGCTCCGCCAGTCGGCAACCCCGTCCGTACGAGAGTAGATAGAGGTCGTCGGCACAGGGGGTGAAGCCTGCATTCGGGCTCGCAATGTTGGCGAAATATCTTCAGCGTTGGTCTGGTTTAGAAATTCGTACAGGGTCACCAGGCGGCTCGCCTTGGTTGTCTCGTAAAAGGGACTGGCCAGGGTAATCACCAGGCGCACATCCTCTGGCATGATGCGGGCCAATTCGCGGGCATACAATCCCCCCAGGCTCCAACCAATCAGGCTCACTTTACGATTGTATTGCAAATGCAGGTTTCGCAACCGATGCTGAAGCCGCTCGCTGGGGCCACCGGCGGCTGGGTCAATGTCTTGCCCTAAATTTACCCCAAGGGTCCAGCCATGAACGGCGTAGCCACGGCTTTTAAGGAAGGTGCGCAATGGCAAAGTCGAGCCATCTCCAGCAGTAAAGCCAGGCAGCACCAACACAGGATGTCCATCACCGTAAGGGGCTCGCCACAACCAGGGAACGCTCAAATACAAAGCCCCCAGTTCATACAAGGCGCGCCCTTCCAGCAATACCTTGGTCCAAGAGGGTGGTTTTACAGATTCGGTTGACTTTAACATCATGCTCGACTCCTTGGGAAATTTTTCATGACAAACGTTACGCTCTCAGGCTTTCATTTTGCCTTTTGCGGCTGGCAGATGCAGATGGCAATACTGGTACCCATTTTGGGGATGGTTGCGACACTGGGACCCCGCCTTGGTAGTTGCCTGGCACTGTTCCACATTGGAAGCATTGGGCTTCGCTTCCTTTCTTTTTACAGCGGTTTTTGCGGCAACGGCCGTTTCCAACTCATTAGCCGATTCCCACAAATAACGGGTAAATTGGTCCAAATCTGGCATCAGCTGCGGGCAAGCCATCGGGCTAATCGAAATAAGGCCGTTGTAGCTAAAAACGGTAATGATAAGGCCCAGCCCATCTGTGATGGGAGCCATGCCCATGTTCACAAAAAGACGGGCACCAGCCAGATAAAGGGGAATTTGCGGACCTGGCACGTTTGTAATGACCAGGTTAAAAATGGGACGATGGCGTCTGGCTATATGCATTCGACTGTACAGTCGTGCTGCCACGCCGGCCAAACCAAATGGCACCAGTTCACTGTAGTTGACCAAGGTTTTGGCATCTATCGCTTGCTGATGGGATTTTGCCTCTTGTGTATGCGCCACAATTTGCTTGAACCGCTCAACCGGATCCGCTTCCCCAGTAGCCAGCCGCACCAGCATGGCCGATACCTGATTGCCCATTTCGTTCTTTTCTGATTCAGTACGGGTGGAAACCGGCACCATGGCAACCAATGGCTTGGTGGGAAGTTCTTCTTTTTCATCCAGATAACGTCGCAAAGCCCCCGCGCAAATAGCCAAAATCACATCATTGACCGTCGCCCCATCTACAGTGTGGCGTACGGCCTTTACCCGATCCAGCGAAAGCAGTGCTGAATTCCAGATTCGCTGCTTGGAAACCGGCGCGTTGAACCGCGTACGTGGTCCTGTGAACGGCATTGGTGGTAAATCAACGCCTTCGACGCGGGTGAGATACCCAGCCTTGAGCGTGGCTTTCGCCGTTTCGGCCAAAAGACGCGGCAGCTTAAACGGCCGTGTCGCAAAATGGTACGCACTGCGCAGCACCAACCCGACATCGCTGGGAATGGGGTCTGGATCGTGTGGTTTTTTCGGTGGCAGCTCCCGCTGTTCTGGCGTAACGTCAAGCAACAGGCCCAGGAAATCACTACCAGATACGCCATCGATTAGGGCATGATGAATTTTGCTAATGATCGCGACAGAGCCTTTGGGTACCTGTGGTATGCCATCCAACCCTTCAACAAAAACCATTTCCCATAATGGGCGGGAACGATCCAGCGGTTGACCGAACAGACGAGAAGCCAACTTACGCAACTGCTTCCAGCCACCTGGCTGCGGCAAAGCCGTGCGATGCAAATGCCATTCAAGATGAAAATCCGGGTCATCCAGCCAATACGGCCGATCTAAACTAAGCGGAACTTGTATCAAGCGTTGGCGCAGTTTGGGAATTAAATGCAAGCGGGCGGTTAGCGTTTCACAAAAAGCTTCAAATGTGAGTGAGTTCTCATACACAGCAACACCGCCCACATGCATGGGCATATTGGGTGTCTCCAAATAAAGAAAGGAGGCATCGACTCCAGTCAAAGCTTTCATGCAATTTTTAACCTTTATATTGAATACAGTTCACACATTTTTTGATTGATCAAGCGCGGTTGTTGGCGATTAGAATAACACAAAGCCTGGTTCCTCCCCAAAAATCAGTTGCCATACCAATAATTGGTCAGGCAAGAGAGGTTTGCTACAATGGCAACCATGGAATATGAACAATATGCTGCTACCTTTTTTGTTCAACCAGCCCCCGAACCCCGCTTTGAATTTACCGGCTCGTTTGGCACAACCTTGTTTTATGAGGATTATGAAGCGGCCGTTGCTTTTTTTACGGCCGTATTAGGCCCACCGGCATACGTAGAAGATACAGGCACGCGTGGTTGGCCCATTGGCGGCGGTTGGCTTACGCTGCTGCATGGGCAAACGGGTAATCCGCAAAACGTGGAAATTACTTTCACCATGGCCACCCCAGCTGAAGCCGAAAAGCTGCACGCCGCCTTCATTGCCGCCGGTGGCCAAGGCGAACCACCTTCTGACCAGCTCATGTATGCACCCATTCGCTATTGTGCTGTCACCTCACCACAAGGCACGCCGCTGCTGGTCATCAGCCCACTGTCTGAGAATTCTCCATAAGCAAAAAGCCCGCTGGACCATATCCAGCGGGCTCTTGTTAATTAGATTTTTATTGATTCGGCCGTATGTTGTGGCTTAATCGGCTGGCATAGGTTGCGCTTCGGTTTCCGCTACGCCCTCTTCCAATCCCATATGTTCAAATTGACTGTTGTACAGTTCAGCATAGAAGCCGCCACGGGCCAGCAGATCCACATGGTTACCTTGCTCCACAATATCGCCATCGCGCATGACTAAGATCAAATCTGCATTGCGAATAGTGGATAGGCGGTGGGCAATGATGAAGCTGGTGCGCCCAACCATCAGGCGGTCCATCGCCTTTTGGATCAACACTTCCGTGCGGGTATCTACTGAACTGGTCGCCTCATCCAAAATCAGAATCTTGGGGTCAGCCAGAACGGCACGGGCAATGGTGAGCAGCTGCATTTGTCCCTGCGAGATATTGGTTGTCTCCTCATTAATGACCATGCTGTAGCCTTCGGGCAGCGTATGGACAAAGTGATCCACATGGGCGGCCTGAGCAGCCGCTTCCACTTCCGCATCTGTGGCTTCGGGACGGCCGTATCGGATATTCTCCATAATTGTGTCGTTGTACAGCCAGGTATCCTGTAGCACCATGCCAAACCAGCGGCGCAATTCCTGCCGCTTAAATTCGCGAATGTCGTGTCCATCTACCAGAATTGCGCCATCATCTACATCATAAAAGCGCATCAGCAGCTTAACGATGGTGGTTTTGCCTGCGCCAGTTGGGCCTACAATGGCAACCTTTTGACCAGGTTTGGCCTCGCCTGAAAGATTATGAATCACCGGTTCCTCAGGGTTGTAACCAAAGCGCACGTCACGGAACTCTACGTGTCCTTCGATTGCCTCCAACTGCACCGGGTTCTCAACTTCCTTCACTTCTTCCGGCTCTTCCAGGAATTCAAATACGCGCTCGGCAGCAGCGGCCGTTTGCTGCAGCACGTTAGAAATGTTGGCCAACTGCATCAACGGCTGATTGAATGAACGAACATATTGAATGAACGCCTGGATGTCACCGACGGTGATAGCATTGCGCACCGTCAGGTAGCCACCCACAACCACCACAGCCACATAACCCAGATTGCCAATGAAGGACATAATGGGCATCATAAGCCCAGACAAAAATTGCGATTTCCAGGCCACGCTGTAGAGAGTGCCGTTGTACTCTTCAAACTTTTCGATGCTGCGTTCTTCACCGTTAAACGCTTTCATCACCCGGTGCCCGCCAAACATTTCTTCAACATGCCCATTCACATGGCCCAGGTAATCCTGCTGTTCCTTAAAGTAAACTTGTGAGCGATTGACAATGAAAGTCACTAACATCAGGGTCAAAGGAATGACAATCAGCGACACCAACGTCATCAGCCAGCTAATGGAGAGCATCATCACCAGCACACCTACCACTGTGATGAGCGAGGTGATAATTTGTGTCAGGCTCTGGCTCAGCGTCTGGTTGACCGTGTCTACATCGTTGGTGATACGTGACAGCACTTCACCCTGAGTCGTGTTGTCAAAATAGCTAAACGGCAAGCGGTTAATCTTGTCCGAAATCTCTCGACGGAAACGATAGGCAATGTCCGTCGAAACCCCCGCCATAATCCAGCCCATCATGTAAGCAAAGATAGATGAAAGGATGTACAGGATGAGCATGGTAAACAGAATACGGCCGATATAATCAAAATCAATCGAACCCGTTCCCGCTATCTCTGCCATCACGCCTTCAAACAGCCTGGTGGTGGCATTACCCAACACCTTTGGCCCCACGATGTTGAATACCGTAGAAGCCACAGCAAAGATTAAAACGATGATTATTTTGACCTTATAGGCGTTTAGATATTGCGCCAGTTTGGTCATGGTTGCTTTAAAATTGCGGGCCCGATCCCCTTTGCGCATGGCCCCCATAGGGCCACCTTCTCGGGAACCTCCGCGTCTGTGCATCATCATGATGATAACTCCTCCATACTTAACTGCGACAGCGCGATTTCCTGGTACGTTTCGCAGGTTTCCATTAATTCTTTATGGGTGCCTTTACCAACGACCCGCCCTTGATCCAGCACAATGATTTGCTCTGCATTTTTGACGGTGGAAACACGCTGCGTCACTATCAAAATAGTGCTGTCCTGGGTGCTCTCGTACAGGGCACGGCGCAAAGCAGCATCCGTCTTAAAGTCCAGGGCAGAGAAAGTATCATCGAAGATGTAGATAGGGGCCCGCTTCACCAGGGCGCGGGCAATGGAAAGGCGCTGTCGCTGCCCACCAGAAACATTGGTGCCGCCCTGAGAAATTTCAGTTTGCAGCCCCTCGGCCTTGCTACTAACAAATCCCGAGGCCTGGGCAATGGTTACGGCCGTTTGCAAATCTTCCGCACTGGCCTGTTCATCCGCATACCGGAGATTGCTCTCAATGGTGCCTGAGAATAAGATACCTTTTTGCGGCACGTAGCCGATCTTGTCACGTAAATCATGCTGCGTCACTTCACGGACATCGACATCATCCAGCAAAATAGAACCCTCCGTCACGTCGTAAAAACGCGGAATCAGGTTCACTACGGTGGACTTTCCCGAACCAGTCGAGCCAATGAAGGCCGTGGTTTCCCCCGGTTTGGCCACAAAACTGATGTTGTGCAAGATGTCTGTATCAGCGCCCGGATAGCGGAACGAGACGTTACGAAATTCAACCATACCGGTGAAAGAGCCATTAAGCGACTTGGGCTTCACCGGGTCCAGAATGATAGGTTCTGTTTCCAGCACATCGGCAATGCGGTCCGCAGAGACTGAAGCGCGAGGTAAGATGATGAACAACATAGACAGCATCAAGAAAGAGAACACAATTTGCATAGCATATTGTAAAAACGCCATCACATCACCAACCTGCATATTGGCCTCGGCTACCTGATGCGCCCCAACCCAGAGGATAACCACAGAGAGGACGTTTAAGATAAACATCATAATGGGCATCATGATAGCCATGATACGGGCAATAAACAGTGTGTTATCCGTCAGGTCAACATTTGCTTTGTCAAATCGCTTTTCTTCAAAGGATTGCATGTTAAAGGCACGAATAACCATCATGCCAGACAGATTTTCCCGAGCCACCAAATTAATGCGGTCAATGAGTTTTTGTACCAACCGGAACTTGGGCAAAGCAATCGAGACAATCACGGTGATGACCCCAACGAGCACCAGCACGGCCACAGCAATAGTCCACCACATGGAGGAGCCTTTGCCAATCGCCCGAATTGTGCCGCCAATGCCCATAATCGGGGCGTAGAAAACTAGCCGCACCATGAACATCGTTACCATTTGCAGCTGGGTAATGTCGTTTGTGGAGCGGGTGATGAGTGAAGCTGTGGGGAATTTATCGAATTCCGCGCTGGAGAAGCTTTCCACTTTACGGAAGATGTCGCTGCGCAAATCGCGGCCCACACCAGCGGCAATCTTGGCTGACAAGTAACCAACGGTAATCGTCGCTGTGGCTGAAAGCAACGTAACCCCCAACATGATCGCCCCAATGCGCAAAATATAGCTGCTTTGCAGTTGGGCGACATCCATACCCAATGCTTCATATTCAGCTTTAACCTGGATAACGGCCGTTTGCTGAATCATCGTCTCACCCAAAGCAGCAAAGCGCTCATTGATGGTTTCAGCCAGCTGGGTACGTTGGGCAGCAGGCAGTCGATCTAGCAGGGCAAACAAGTCAGTGCCCGGCGGCAGCTGCGACAGGTCAAACGCCCCCGTCCCGCCCATTTGCGCCGCCGCTTCTGGGTCCGCCATAGCTTGCTCCAAAGCAGAGACAACCAAAAACGCTTTGGCCATGGGGGTTCTCAGAGCATCTATCTCAGCCTCGTTTAGGTCATTGAGGATGTAGATCGGTTCGTCGGCCGACAGTGGATATGTTTCCTCATATTGGTCGGTCCCCAAAGTGTTCGGTTGAATGAGGGAATAGGCATCACGAACGGCCGTTTCCTCCTCATCACTTAGAAAAAGGGTCACCCGCTCCAGCGTCTGCTGGCGCATGGCTTCTGGCACGGTATTTTCCACACCGCTTTGTTGAATGCCCGTGTTGACAATCCGGGAAAGATAGTCAGGCAACGCCAGGTCCAGGTTAGCCTGGATGAATAACAAGATGATTGAAGCCATTAGCATAAACATGTACGGCTTTAGGTATCTTCTTATGCGAAGCATAATTATTGAATCTCCTGTGTTACTTCCAAATCAAATACGAATCTGAAAATCCTTTTGCGATTTGCTTAACAGTTTTGGCGAACGGCCGTTACATGCGCACCCAATTTTTGCAGTAGCTGGAACAACGTCTCCTGCTCTTCAGGCGTCAACGTACTAAAACAGCTATCAATTGTTTTAAGATGATTGCGCGTATGTTGGCTCACAAGCGCTCGGCCACTGTCCGTTAGGCTAATATTAAAACGACGACGATCATCTGGGTCTAAATCACGTTCTATCAACCCATCTTCTTCTAAATTACGGATAAAAGAACTCATGGTGTTGCGACTAACCCCTTGCCGGTCACTAATTTCCGACGGGTTAAGCTGGCTGCGATCTCCCATTTGCTCAGCAAAAAACAGGTGCATTAACACCCGATACTGCGCAAAGGATCGCCCTGCTTCATCAACACTCTGCTCACCCATGTGATAAAGTGAACGGGAAACAAACCCCAATTCATCCATCAGGCGAATCGTTTTGGGATCAATATCGGCATGAAAGTCTTGCATGAATGCCATCCATTTCTGCCGTTTTTCTTTGTCCTCAAGCCAGGTCTTTTGTTTCATAAAATCTCACAATAGTTGATGGTATTTGCATTTAAGGGCAGCACAACACTGCCAAACTATTACTACCAAGCAGAATTGTACTACGCCGAACTATTCTGTCAAGTATTTCTTTGAATGAACAAAAGTAACTTATATATCTGGAACGATGTCCCACACGACGCGAAGCAATATGTGGTTATTTAGGGAAACTGAAAATGGCGTTCACAGTAAAACGGGCAGACCCGCGGCAAAGCGGCAGCTTATCATTTTCTGTGTGATTATAGCCAATCTTTATTCGTGGCCCCTTCCGGCGAGCAGCAAATAGCTATAAAGCAAAACCCCCGTTAATATGCCCACGCTCCATTTAACTGGCCAGGGAATGTTTTCGTTGGGCGAGATGAATCCCTCGATAAGCCCCGCCACAATAAGAATAGGAACACAACCGATGACAAGCCGCACAGCCTTGCGTGCTGCCAGCATCAGCGCATCCCCCCGCTTGAGCAGGCCCGGCTGGATGATGGCCCAGCCTACCATTAGCCCTGACCCACCCGCAATGAAGATAGCCGACAGTTCAATAACGCCGTGCCCAATGACAAAAGTCCAAAGCTCAAAACCCACACCATAATGGGCCGTCAGGCCAGTAATACCCCCCAGGTTCAGCCCATTAAAAATAAGGATATACAAGCTGAACAATCCTGCTGTGATGCCCCCGCCAAAAGCCATAAAGGAAACCTGGATATTGTTGGACATAATGAAAGCTGAGGTATACGGCCGTTCCTCAATGGGAATATTCGTCCACAGCTCCTGGTCTTCAATAAGCGAACGCAGCTCCTGCACATTGGCCGGCAGCAGCCACGTTGAAGCATCCGGCTCCCAATTGGTTAAAAAGCCAGCAATAAGTGCAGGGATAATGACCAGCAGCGCTGCCGTCACAAAAAATGGCAGCGACTCGCGAAAGGTGCGCGGAAAACCGACCAGTAAATAATGTTTTAACCGTCGAACGGCTAGTGGCTCCCCCTGGTAAATGGTGGCGTGGCCGCGTGCTACCAATTGGTTGAGAAAAGTGGTCACCTGATGCCGGGGAAATTCTCGCTGCGCCAACGCCAAATCAGAGGTCGTTGAACGGTAAAGCACCCCCATTTGTTGTACTTCAGCGGGACTCAACCGATTCATTTGTTGACTTTTATCCAGCAGTGCGGTTAACTGTTGCCAATCTGCCTGACGCGAGCGGTAGAATTGTTCTGCATTCATAAAGCGGATTATACTTGAGAGACTCATACAAAGAAACAAAGGGAGAAAGGAACAAAGGGAAAATCGATTCTTTGTCCCTCCGTTTCTTCGTTCCTTTGTAATAAAATTGCACTTCGGAATAAATTATGACAGCACCGGATGAATTTTTAAACATTGACACCCCAGAAAATGTGGTGTTTGGGTATGAGGTGGTAGGCATTGGCTCCCGCTTCCTAGCGGCACTTGTTGATACCGCAATTATTGCCCTGCTCCTAGTAGCAGCCAATGCGATCCTCATTTTTGTTTTTCTCGGTGGCTTTGACAATCCGAGTACAGGCAGTTCTTTCATTGTAGCCCTGCTATCACTCGTCAGCTTTGCTTTTTTTTGGGGATACTACATCTTTTTTGAGATGCGCTGGAATGGCAGCTCGCCGGGCAAGCGGCAAGTGGGCATCCGGGTTATTCGGGCCGATGGCACGCCCATCACTTTGGCTGAATCGGTCATTCGCAATTTGGTACGGCTGGTGGATTTTTTGCCCGGTGCCTATGGCCTGGGGTTGGTCACCATGTTCATCGACAGCAAGGCACGACGACTGGGTGACTTGGCGGCCAATACGTTGGTGGTGCGGGAGCAAACGGCCGTTTCCCTCGAATCACTTAGCCAAACAGCCACCCCAGCCAACCCTGTTACCAGCCGCGCACCGGGCAAAGCTGAAATGGAAGCTGCCAAATGGCCCGTAGACAAGCTCACCGAAGCCGACATCCAGCTGGCTGAATCACTATTGCAACGCTACAACGATTTGCCCAATGGCTTTACCCTGGCCAACCAGATTCTGAACCGGCTGGTAGAACGCATGGAGCTACCCAGCAATCCGGTACGGCCGTCTGAAGCCATCTACGCCATCAAACGCATCGTGCAGATCTACCATTACGAAAGGTAATACAAACTATTGTTT
Source organism: Promineifilaceae bacterium (SeqCode) (assembly GCA_050292445.1). GTDB lineage: Bacteria > Chloroflexota > Anaerolineae > Promineifilales > Promineifilaceae > Leptofilum. The sequence goes on from JBNKLQ010000005.1 coordinate 37,165, forward strand.
ATCCTGCACGTACTGTGTAACCAGCGCCAGGATTTCCCTACCCTTAAACTCTTTAGCCAACTCGCGCAACATGTTGGCTAAAGGAGCATACTGGCTTCCCAGCTTCTCCAGGTGATCCGCCTGCTCCTGAATAGCCCGCATATTGCCCCGTTGAGCCAGGTCGAGCAACATGGCCAGCTCTTCCGGTGGCGGGGGCACTAGGTCAGAAGGCAGCGGGCCAAAGGGTGAAGGATGGGTGCCTGCCTCCACTTGGGTTTCATACTCCCATTCCAACCCTAAATGCTCCTGCAACAGCATGGCCAGCTTGGGCCAGTTAATCGGCTTGATTAGAAAGGCATTACATCCGACAATGAGGCTTCTATTTCTGTCACCTTCAAGCACGCTGGCCGAGACGGCAATGATGACCACACCTTTAAGTTGTGGTTCCTGCCGAATCTCCTGGGCTGCCTCAAAACCCGTTTTAACCGGCATCACCAGGTCCATCATGATCACATCAGGTTGCCAGGCAAGCGCCGCCACCACTGCCTCCTGCCCGTCACTGGCGGTCCTGACCTCAAAGCCCAAAGGCTCCAACATGTCCACCAACAACAATCGGTTGTACTGCCTATCGTCAGCCACCAACACCTTGCGCCGCCGCCCCTCGTAACCGACGATGTGCGGGATGGTGGTAGGCTCCTCCTGCACAGCACTCTCTGTTACCGGCAAGGTCACTTCAAACCAGAAAGTGCTACCCTGGCCCAACTCACTCTCCACCTGCAATTGTCCTCCCATTTGTGCCACGAGCTGCCGACTGATGGCCAGGCCAAGGCCGATCCCTTCCGCCCGCTTGTCGGCCTTCCCCGCCTGTTCAAATGGTTGGAAAATGCGCTCCAGTTGCTCCGGAGGGATGCCCATGCCAGTGTCTTCTACCCTGAAGCGCAAGGCAACCATGTTTTCTCCGATTTGACCCTCATTCAGCGCATCGACCATGAGAGCGACATGCCCCTTGTCGGTAAATTTGACGGCATTACCTAGCAGGTTGAGCAAAACCTGTCGCAAGCGCGTCTCGTCGGCCAGCACGGCCGTTGGCAAAGGGGAAAGTCCCTCGTAAGTAAGGTCAACATCCTTGGCCTCGGCCCGGGCGCGGATGATGGCTACAATCCGGCGCAGAAAGGTGAAGAGGTGGACGGGAGCAGGGATGAGTTCTAGCTTGCCGGCTTCAATTCGGGTCAGGTCTAGCACGTCGTTGATCAGCGTCAGCAGGTGTTCGCCACTTTGGTGGATAATGTCCAGGCCATCGAGCACAGGGTCAAGGATGCCTTTAAAACGTTTCAGAATTTCGGCGTAGCCCAGAACGGCGTTGAGTGGCGTACGTAACTCGTGGCTCATGTTAGCCAGGAAGGTGCTTTTGGCCTGGTTGGCCGCTTCAGCTTGTTCCTTAGCGATCTGCAATTCGTGCGTTCGGTTGGTTACCAGCGTCTCAAGCTCTACGTTTCGCCGACGCAGGCTGCTCACGCGATAGCTGTATCCGGCGGCGAGCAAACCCACGACCGCCAATCCAGCCATGCTTCTAAACCACATTGTTTCCCACCAGGGCGGCGTGATGGTGATGGTTAACGCTGTTCCCTCTTCATTCCATATGCCGTCATTATTTGAAGCTTTTACACGAAAAACATAATTGCCGGGGTTAAGATTGGTGTAGGTGGCAAAACGACGACTGCTATCCGTGTACTGCCAATCGTGGTCAAACCCTTCCAGCTTATAGGCGTATTGATTCTTCTGTGGGTTGGTGTAGTTGAGTGCGGCAAACTGAATACGGAAGACCGACTGATCGTAGCGGAGGGTGATATTGGAGGCCATATTTATGGCTTGTTTAAGCGGTGAGTCCTGGCCACCAATTTCAACCGGTTGGTTGAACAGGTCAAACTCGGTGAGCACCACCGGTGGCGGGGTTAGATTATCCACCAGCTCGTCGGGATAGAAGGCATTGAAACCGTTGATGCCGCCAAAAAACAGCTGCCCGTCGGGCGCTTTGACACGGGAAACGATAGAGAACACGTTGCTTTGCAGGCCGTCGAACACATCATAGTTGCGGAAGGTTTCGCTCTGGGGGTCGAACCGGGAGAGGCCAGCCACGGTACTGAGCCACACATGGCCCTGCGCGTCTCCCAGAACCCCCACCACAGAATTGTTCGCCAGGCCATCCTTCTCGGTATAGTGGTGGGTAAACGTTCCAGCCGCCGGATCGAACCGGAAAAGCCCGGTGGACGAGGCGACCCATATCACCGTACCGTCAAAATAAATATCCTGCGTCCAGTTGACGGTCTGGTTGCCCGGTTGGCTCGGGTCCAGGAGATACGTCGTAAACTGCTGCGTATTTGTGTCAAGCCGTACCAGCCCCATCCTGGCCGTGGTGATCCAGAGCATACCGTGCTGATCGAGCAGTATGGGATATACCCAAGGATCAGGGAGAGCGGCGGGGTTCGTCGGGTCCGGAGGAAAATGGGTGAAGTGCTCCCCATCAAAATAATCCAACCCCTTCCCGTGGACTCCAAGCCACAGCCCTCCCCTGGGGTCTGGAACGATACTGCTGATATTATCATGCGCCAGGCTGTCGGGATTCTGCGGATCATGGCGAAAATGGGTGAAGCGATCCCCATCCAGGCGGCTCAAGCCGCCGCCCTCGGTTCCCGTCCAGATCACCCCCTGGGCATCCTGAGCCACCCTCCGCTGCGGGCCGTTGTTGAGGCTGTTGGGATCATGGAGATCGTTGACGTAATGGGTGAAGGTTTGCCCATCAAACCGATCCAGACTGCTTTCCGTGCCGATCCACAGCTCGCCGACGGAACCGATAACGAGCGAGGTGACGGCTTTGCCGCCCAGACTGTTGACATCCTGAGGTTTGTAGCGATAGGTGGTGAATTTTGCCGCCTCACCCGCCAGCCGATCGACGCCGGTAGACTTTGTGCCAATCCACAGTACACCGGAGGCATCTTCGTAGAACGCGCCAGCGTTGATGATGTTGCTGCTCAGGCTGTCGGGATCGTTGGGGTCATTCAGATAGCGGGTAAAGGTTCCGGCCGCGCGATCCATCAGATTCAAGCCATAGTTAGTCGCCACCCAGAAGCGTCCCGCCCGATCTTCATGCGCCTGTATCAAATAATTATCGCTCAAGCTGTTGGGGTTTCCGGGGTCATGGAGATAGCGAATAAAGGTGTTGGTGTGGGGATCAAAGCGATTCAATCCGACCAATGTGGAGAGCCACATGGTACCCACCTGGTCTTGAAAAATGTGATTGACAACATTGTGGCTCAAACTGGTGGGATCATGAGGGTCGTTGATATATTGGGTAAAACGGCCGGTTGACCGATCCAGCACATACACTCCCTTTTCATGTGTCCCCACCCAAAGTAAGCCGGTTGTCCTGTCTAGACCGATGGACTGAATATCCGTCTCGCCAAAGAGGGTGGGGTCATTCGGATCGGATCTGTAGGTGAAAAACGTGTCGCTGGTCCGGTCAAAACGAGCCAGCCCGCCCTGAGTACCTACCCACAGTGTACCGGCTTCGTCTTCGTAGAAGACCTTTACAAAATCATGGGGAAGACTGCTGGGATCATCTGAGTCATGCTGGTAGTGAACAAAGGTATCTGTTTCCCGATCATACCGGTCAAGCCCCGGGGCGTTTGTTTTGACCCACAAAACGCCGGTGTGGTCAATGTAGACCTTCCGGATATTATCGCTGCTGAGGCTGCGTTCGTCATGGGGATCGTGCTTGTAAACTCTAAAGGTGTAACCATCGTAGCGATTCAGCCCGCCCAACCACGTGCCAAACCACATGAATCCTTGCGGATCCTGGGCGATGGCCCGCACGTCAGAGTGGGAGAGGCCATCGTCGATAGTGAGGTGGGTGAATCTAATGTTTGTTTGCAGACCATAACCACGTTGCGCATAAGTACGAATGGTGGCGGCGCTCAGGATCATGAGGATGATAACAGCCAGTACAATAAGCTTTTTTACCAGCGCTTTGGTTATCATTTTTCACCTCGCCAACAGTTGTGCCAATAGGTTGGCCAGCTGAGCCAGGTCCGGCGGTTTGACCAGCCAGCCATGAAGGCCTTGTGTTCGCAGGGCTTCCATGTCTTTTTCAATGACATGGCCGGTTAGGATGACGAACGGAACGTCTAATTCTAACTCGCGCACAGAATGGAGGAGGGCAATGCCCCCCATTTCTGGCATGACGGCGTCGCTTACTATCAGGTCTATTTCGCTGCTGTGCTGTTGGAGGAGGGTGAGTGCTTCACGGCCGTTCCCCGCTTCCATCACCGTATAGTTGAGAATCGTCAGACTTTCCGCCAGGGCTTGCCGGGTGGCCGTTTCATCTTCCACCAGTAGCACCATCTGCCCCTCTCCTTTGGATAAAGCGTTGGGTTTCTCCTCAGGCGTTTCCTGCCATTCGGCCCCAAAGGCAGGGAGGTAGAGGAAAAAGGTCGTCCCCTGGTCAGCTTCCGACTGGACGTTGATAAAGCCTTGATGCTGCTGGACAATGCCATAGACCTGAGCCAATCCTAAGCCTGTCCCTTGACCCACCTCTTTTGTTGTGAAGAATGGTTCAAAAATGCGGGAAAGCATCTCGGAATGGATACCTCCTCCGCTGTCGGTCACAGCAATCCGAATCCATTGTCCTGGCGACATTCCCGGCAAAGGAGCGTCTGCTGGGGTGGGTACCGGCAAAGCGTCTAACGTGATGGTTAAATGGCCCCCCTTTGGCATGGCATCGCGGGCATTGACGGCCAGATTCATAAACACCTGCTGCAGGCGGGAAGAATCGGCGAAGATCACGTAGGCGTCTTCGGCGTGGACCAGTTTTATGCGAATATTTTCCGGTAGCGTGCGTTTGAGCAGCTTCATCAGTTTTTTCAGGAAAGATAACAGGTCCAGCGGCTGTCGGTTCATGATCGACTGGCGGCTAAAATCCAGAATCTGCTCAATGAGGTCGCTGGCTCGTTTGGCCTGCTGCTCTATGGTTTGCATTCGTTCCCGCGTCCGAGGTGCCAGCGTTTCGGTTTGCAAGGTGATCTGCGCGTAGAGGGAAATAACGGCCAGGATGTTATTGAAGTCGTGGGCAATGCCGGCTGCCAGTTGCCCCACTGCCGCCAGCCGCTCTTGCTCCTGCACCCGCCGCTGGATAGCCCGTTCCTGGGTCACATCGCGCAGCACCAGCACCCAACCCTGGTTGGTGGGGCCATTCTCGACCGGGCGGGCAATCATTTCAAAGCGTCGGCTATTGCTACTGATGTCATGCCACAATCCTTTGGGCGGCGAGGTGAGCAGGTCATTCAGAGGATGGGCACCTAAGTGGGTGAGACGGCAGTTGCGCCAATTCGGAGCCAGCAGCGCCAGGTATTGTTCGGCCGTAGGGTTGGTCATTCGCACCTGGGCATTGGTGCTCAACAACAGCACCCCCTCAGGAACCGTGTCGATGATGTCCTGCATCTGCTGGGCCTGTTCGCGGATTTGGGCCAGAAGTTGTTCCCGATCCAGTTCTGCCTGTTTGCGGTCGGTGATGTCCTGGCAGACGACGAGCACCTGCATCTCACCTTCCGGCCCCTCAACCGCCCGGATGAACTCTTCCGCCCACAACAGGCTGCCATCTTTACGCATCTTGCGGAATTGCCAGCGCTCCGTCTCCCAGGGAGTCTGCAAACAATGCTGCAACCCGGTGGCGACCGCCTCCCGATCCTCCTCATAGAATACCTTCAGCACCGATTGACCTACCAGCTCCTCAATCGTATACCCCAGTTGGCCGGCACCAAAGCTGTTGACTGAAACAATCATTCCATCCGCATTCAGTGTGAAGAACATCGACGGGTTATCCTGGTACAGGGCACGGTAACGGGCTTCACTGATCTGTAAGGCTTTGGTTCGCGCTTCCACCTGCCTTTCCAATGACGCCTTCGCCTCCTCCAGGGCATCGGTTAAACTGCGGATGCGCAAATGAGCGGTAAGGCGTGCCAGCACCTCCTCTTTTTGAAAAGGCTTGGGGATGTAATCAACACCTCCCACAGCAAAACCTTTTACCTTATCGGCCGTGTCCTCTAAAATGGTGATGAAAATGACTGGAATTTCTTTGGTTGTTTTGTCTGCTTTCAAGCGCCGGCACGTCTCAAAACCATCGATCCCCGGCAACACCACATCTAGCAGAATCAGATCCGGCAGGGCATATTGAGCCTTTTGCAATCCCAACTCGCCATCGCGGGCGGTCAACACCTGATAACCTGTCTCCCCCAGATAATTCGATAACATCCCCAAGTTAGTGATTTCGTCATCAACGATCAGAATTGTTTGGGTTCTGGGCACAAGATCATCCGACTTCTTGGAGATTGCGTTCATTGCATTTCTTCTACATACTGTTTAATCAAAGCCATCCTGGTTTTGCGTTTTTGCGTTCGGAGTCTTCTTTCAGTTTTTGCGGTTTCTGGGTAATTGAACCTTATTGCTCACGCCAGGATTCAAGACACGTTATACGTTACCTTATTTTAAAGGCTTACTGTTAGCAGATACAAGATACAATTGTACCAGACCCCACTAACCAGCAAAGTTTCAACTTACAATTCATGCTCCAAAGGCAGCTGCAAAAGATGAAGGTTTTTTCAACTGTCTACTCAAAAACCCTGGCAAAAGATGCAGGTGGTTTGCAGAAATCGTTGGTGGGTTTAGTGATCATTTTGCACTTGCTGCCAAGTAATCTGTGTAAGCACCGTCGAATTCCGTGAAACGGCCGTCTTTCAACTCCAGCACCCGATCCACCACCTGGTCTAAAAAGTAGCGGTCGTGTGAAACAATCAGCAGCGTGCCGTCAAACTCTTCTAGCGTCTGCTCCAACACCT
>JBNKLQ010000006.1:0-43709 GCA_050292445.1 Promineifilaceae bacterium (SeqCode)
TGTTTATAACCTTCCGTTCCCAACGGTCTTCGCCACCCGCCGGGGCCAATTCGGCCAGTTGTGCCTGAGACAAAATATCCTTGCTCATCGACTCCAAAAATTTCACTTCGAGCCAATAAATACGGGTGTTGCCTTCGGCCCGCACGTTTACCAGCCCCAGTTCTTTCATTGTGGACAAATGATGAGAGACGGTGGGTTCGCGCAGCTCCAGCAGGGCGGCTAACTCACCCACGCTGCGCTCCTGGTTGGCCAGCAGCCCCAAAATTTTTAGACGGCTTTCATTGCCCAGCACTTTGAAAAAGCTAAGTAATTTTTGAAACTGTTCCTCACTCATTTGCTTGTACTTTTTGATAAATACCTCGGCTGCGGGTCATGAAACCATAATCTACCAGCAGGCGGCGCATTTGCGCATGATCGGGGTGTGCCTGATGCAGGCGTTCATTGACTTCTTTTTCGGGATAGTGGGTATCTGGCTCAAAAAGTTCAGCCAACCAACTGACAATTTCCCGTAGTTCATTTTCATTTTCTGGCAACAGCTTCAAGTGCGGGCCGTCGGTGTAATGACGCAGCACACGCTGCCGCAGCGTTTCCTTATTTTGCGAGTCGCCCCGATGAAAAACCGAGCGGTTCATTTGTTCCAGGGCGTTTTCGTTGAGTTTGTATGTGAAGGGAGCTGTCTCCTGTACCAAATCTGCTTGCTTGAGGCGGCCAAGATGTTTGATAACGGCCGTTTCTCGTAAATCCGTACGCCTGGCCAGCTCTGGTACAGAACTTGTGCTCTCTGCCAAAATACCCAAAATATGCAGCCGCTCCCGCTGTCCTGCTGCCTGCAAAAACGTCACGAGTGTTTCAATTTGTTCTGTTTCCATAAGTTGCTATCCTTAACGCTCAACCTATTTAGATAGAAATCTAAATAGAAGATTATCTAAATAGCTACTGTTTGTCAATGGCAATTTGCTTTTTGCCGAACCTCATACGTACAATCCAACTATGAGCTTAACTGAACTTATTTTGCAAACCATTCTCTTTTTTCTCACCTTTTGGCTGGGTTGCTACCTCATTGCGCGTGATCCAGGCCGCTTGCAGCTGTGGCTGGCTGGGTTGGGGATGCTGGCTTTTGCTGCGGGTGTGGTTGTTACATTGCTGGGTCAATTTGCCCCATCGGCCAGCCTGGCGCTGACGCTGTACCGGTTGCAGCGGTTGTTTGTGGTGTTGCCAGCGCTTTTTTGGTTGGCGGCGATGGTATGGCTGGTTCCCAATCGTGCGGCTTGGTATGAGCGATACGGCCGTCAACAATTTCTTCTAGGTGCCAGCCTGGTTTGCATTTTTGCTTATGGCATCGCCATTGGTTTTATCATTATTCCCAACAACCAGACTATGCCCCTCTGGTTGGCAATTATTATTGGCCTCGATCTGTTTTTCTTTGGCCTGGTCATCACCCAGTTAGACGCTTCGGACAAAGGGGAAGCGTGGCTTTCCCACTTTCTGCGTGCGCTTGACTACTCTTTTTTTACGGCGCTCATATTTGGTGGACAAGTGGTCTTGGTGATGACTATCTGGATTGGGCTGAACTTCCCACTGGTAGTGTTGCTCCTCAGCTGCGTAGCGGCGGCGGTGCTCATTCAAACCTTTGCCGATCCGGTTCAGGGATTGGTGGATCAGATTGCCTTCATCAACGCGCCGGAGCTGCGCCAGGCACGCGCCACGCAGCGGGCCGAAGACAATGCCGCCCAGCGGTTAAACGCTGCGCACAACCCGCTTGATTTGCCTGCCAAAGAGTTTGATCGGCTCACGCGCCGGGCACTGAGCCAGATGGGGAATTTGCCTAAATTGGCCAGCAGTCCGCTGACGCGCCTGCCGCTAATTACACACCGTTTGGCGCAAAATGGACAGGCGGACGGCACGTTGATCCGAGCGGCCGAGTTAAAAGCGGTGCTCACGGAAAGCATCACCAAGCTGCAACCCCGAGACGAGGCTGCCTTTGGCACCACGGATGCGTGGCGGCATTACAATGCGCTTTATTTTCCCTATGTGGTGGGATTACGGCCGTACAGCCGCCGCGCCCTTGATGATGAGCAACATAAAGAAGTGCTAGACTGGTTCCGTACGCAGGTTCCCGAACGGACGCTTTATAACTGGCAAACGGCCGCAGCCCGCCTAGTCGCCCGTGATTTACGCGAACGCACCCGACAGACGCGATAATCCTTACCCCTCATTTATCAACCAGCAAAATTCAATAATTTGGCACCGTTTGGCACTGCTTTTCATAGACTTGGCAGGTTAAAGAGCGGTAGCATTTGCTTATCTGTTTACAAAGTCATCAATAAATCAAAGGAGTGTCGAATGGAATTAACCTTCATCGATTTTTTAATTGGATTTTTTTTGATGAACGCAATGCCCCACAACCTGTTTGGGCTGCTAAAGATTCGCTTTTTTAGTGCGTTCGGCTTTTCTCCAATGGGCAACTTAGCCTATGGGCTTCTAAATATCATAATTGCCTTTACTTTGTTTCACATTCAATACGGCATCAAAACGGTTTTAAATCATGGAATTGTCATGGGTGCTTGCACATTGCTCCTCATTTATCTAGTGTCCGGGCGATTTTTTTATAACTTGTTTCAAGAAAAGAAAACGGTTCCCTAATTTACTTGTAGGATTCATGGAGGAAACAAATGCAATCTCAAACTGTTTCTAATCATCAAGTTCAACAATCCAAGGTCACCTTTTTACGTCGTGCCTTGCAAAGCAATGCGCTCTTTTCCCTGCTAACTGGACTTGCATTTATTGTCGCAGCTGGCCCTATTGCCCGCTTTCTCGGCGCTAACATTCCCTCTGCCATTGTCTTTGCGGTGGGCGTAAGCCTGCTGCCTTTTGGCTATGGCGTCTATCGGGTGGCAGCTCAGTCAGAAATTCCCCTCCGCCACGCAGGTAGCATCACCGTGATGGACATCACCTGGGTAATTGGCAGCTACTTGTTGCTAGTCTTGGCCTGGGATGTATTTAGCGTGGCTGGCCGTTGGTTTGTAGCCTTGCAGGCAGAAGCCGTGTTTACCTTTGCTGTGTTGCAATTCATTGGCATGCGTCGCCTGCAAAAATAGAGTTATTCCAGGAATAAACGTTATGTTGGAGAGCTTGCTGCAAACTGGCAGGCTCTTTTTCTTGTGTGTTATACTTCGTCCTCTGTTTAGAGTTGTTCATGAGTGTGCGAACCACAATTTTTGGACACTGGTTTACACAGATTTACACTGATAAAAAATACAAAATCAGCGTTCATCAGCGTTTATCTGTGTCCCATTTCTTTTTAAGGAAGTTTTATGCGATTAAAAAATGCCAAAGCAATCTCCCGCATGCGCGATTCTGGCCGCATGGTGGCTGAATGTTTTGCTTTGTTGGAAGAAAGTATTCGTCCTGGGGTCAGCATTCGTATGCTGGACCAGATGGTGGAGAAATACATTGCCGACCAAGGTGCCGAGCCGCTATACAAAGGGTACCAAGGCAGCGGCGGTAGCCACCCCCCGTTTCCTGGCGTCATTTGCGCCTCGGTAAACCACGAAATTTGCCACGGTTTGCCTGATGACCGCATCTTAAATGAGGGGGACATCATTGGCGTTGATATTGGCTTGAAATACAAAGGGTACTGCGGTGATGCTTGCTATACGTTTCCCGTAGGCAAAATTGCCCCGGCCACCGAGCGGTTGTTGGAGATAGCTAAGGAAGCGCTGGACGTTGGTGTGCAGGCTGTTAAACCGGGTGGTTACTTAAACGACATTGGCCGAGCGATTCACGATTTAGCGGATGCCCGTGGTGTTTCTGTGGTGCGAGAATGGGGCGGGCATGGCATTGGCCGCATCCTGCATGATTCGCCATCGGTGCTGCATATTCGCCAATCGGGCCGTGGCCCCAAACTGCGCCCTGGCATGACGTTCACCATCGAGCCAATGATCAACCAGGGCAGGCATGAGTGGATTTTGCTTAAAGATGGTTGGACGGTAATTACCAAAGATGGGTCACTTTCGGCGCAATATGAGCACACGGTTGCGGTGACCCAATCCGGTGTGGAAGTTTTGACGAAGCTGTAGACTAGTCGGTGGATTCCAGGGCGGTGTTGTTGGCAGATTCGGCCGTTTTTTCATCACCCGCGTCAATGATATTGGAAGCCAATGCGGCATCACCAGCCCACGGGTCCATCTTGAACAGCTTAAAGTAAGTGTAGCGACTAATCACGGCGATGGAGCCAAGCACTGGCACGATGATCAGTGCCGTTAAAACCCCCGCCAAAGAAAGTGACCCCACGATAGCAATAAAAATAATGGCCGGATGAATGCGCACGCTGCTGCTCATGATGCGTGGTCGGAGCCAGATATTTTCTAATCCCTGCACCCCTAAATAAAATGCCAAAATGATGACGGCAAATAGCGTATTAGAGACGTCCAAGGTATTGGAGCCTGCCAGCAGGGCAACGATAGTCGCAATGCCCATGATAATGGCTGGTCCCACAGATAACAAAACATCAAAAATGGCGGAGAAGACGCCAAAGAGCAAAGCGCCAGGCAAGCCCAAAATGAGCGAGCCTGCCCCCGTTAGCAAGCCTACAATAATCGACAAGCGCAGTTGCCCGCGAAAATACCGGTTCCAAACAAGCTTGATTTCGCCATACAGTCGGCGAAAATCAGATTCAAACGGTCCTGGTGCCCAACCAAACAGCCAATCGCGTAGCTTGGCCCAATCCTGCAATAAATAGTAAGTTGCCACCAAAACAACCAAAATCCAACCCAGGTTGGTGGTACTGGTTTGCAGCAGTTCCACAATGATGTCTGCTCGAATGAATGAGGAGACGAGTTCGGAAATATCTGCTTCTGGCATGAGGCCATCCAGCTGAATTTCGGTGTTCAAAACGGTGATTGGCTCGGAGAAGTAATCTTCTTGGGCCTGGGTCATGATGACCTGCATATCAGCCAGGAAGCTGGATGTTTGTTCAGGAATGGCGGGGATAAATATGATAGTGACGGTGACGATGGCTGCCAATGAGAGTAAATAGACAAAAAAGACGACCAGGGAACGAGCAACACGGGCACGCTCGTTGACCAGGGTGACAATGGGATTTAGTAGATACGCCAGCAGGGCTGAAACGGCAATGGCGCTTATGAGTGCCTGTGCGGCCGTAATGAACCAAATGATTCCGACCAACACTAGCGCAAATACAAAATAACGTGTTGTTGTACTCCATTCTTTATTCATACGATCCGTGATAAATCAATTAGGAACTTTACAATCCTCTACCGTAAATAGCTCAAGAAAAAACGTAACAGGATTCTAGCGAATTTAAGGCCAAATGTACAATTATTTGGAGTTGTCGTGAATGGATGCTTTACGTTTGCCTGGTATTGTTCGTTGCAAATCCCTTTGGCTGATCTTTAGGACAGGCAGACGGCCTGTCCTTTTTGTTGGGAATTTCTCTGGACGACCGCCGGATGTGGGGTAACGGCCGTTTGCCTACAATCATCCTACCATATCAAATTAAATTTCACCGGAAACTGCTTGAAGCCATGCTCATAAAAAGTTTCCGGGGAAGTGTAAAACGGAGAATTCCCATGACGAATCAAACAAAAACGGCACTTATTACTGGCGCATCCCGAGGCCTGGGACTGGCCCTGGCCACTGCGCTAGCCCAGGATGGCTGGCAGCTTATCATCAATGCCCGAGGATCGGCGGCGCTGGCGCAAGCCCATCATGATTTGGAACAGTTGACGACGGTTACGGCCGTTTCTGGCGACATCAGCCACAAAGCCCACCGACAGGCGCTGGCCGTGGCGGCCCGGGCCGCAGGTGGCCTGGATTTGTTGGTGAACAATGCCGGAATGCTCGGCCCCAGCCCGCAGCCAACCCTGCTTGATTATCCGCTGGACGTGCTGGAAAACGTGTTCCGGGTCAACGTGGTCGCCCAGCTTGGCGTCCTGCAGGCCGTGGCGAACACGTTAAAGCCCGATGCCCGCATCATCAATATCACCAGCGATGCTGGCGTGGAGCCTTACGCCGGTTGGGGCGGCTACGGGGCCAGCAAAGCGGCCTTTGAACAGCTTTCGGCTATCTTGGCGGCGGAATTGGCGGAGCGGCTGCCCGGTGTGCGCGTCTACTGGGTCGATCCGGGTGACATGCGCACCCAGATGCACCAGCAAGCGTTCCCGGGTGAGGACATCAGCGACCGGCCACTGCCGGAAGAGAGCGTACCCGGCTTGTTGGCGCTGATTAATGAAGATTGGCCAAACGGCCGTTACCAGGCCCAAAATTTAGCTGCCGAGGTGGCCGCATGATGACTCTCCTGCAAACGGCCACACAATCAACCCTCATGTCGCAGCTGCCTGCCCTGGATTTTGAGCTGCCGCCAAACCTGGAAGCCAGCGAACCACCCGAAGCACGTGGTCTGGCGCGGGACGAGGTGCGCCTGATGGTCTCCCACTACCGGGATGATCGCATCACGCACACCCACTTTCGCCAAATTGGCAATCATTTGCAGCCGGGCGATTTGCTGGTGCTGAACACCAGCCGCACGATGAATGCCGCGCTGCCCGCCACGCTGCCCGATGGCACTGAACTGCGCCTGCACCTTTCGACCCAATTACCGGCTGGCTTGTGGAGCGTGGAGTTAAGACGGCCGTCCCAAACCGCCACCAAACCATTTCGCGATGGCGAAGCAGGGATGCTGCTCACATTACCGGCTGGCGGCACCGCCCGTCTGCTGACGCCGCACAATCCGGCGCTGCGCCACTGCCCGGCCCAGCCCGTCCGGCTGTGGCTGGCAACATTGCACCTGCCCTTGCCGCTGACCAGCTACCTGGCGGCGCACGGCAGCCCGATTCGCTACGAATACGTGCCTGAAGCGTGGCCGCTGGATTATTACCAGACGGTGTTTGGCAATGAGCCAGGCAGCGCCGAAATGCCCTCGGCGGGACGGGCCTTTACGCCGGAGTTAATGACGCAGCTGATCGCCCAGGGTATCCAGTTTGCCCCCCTGATTTTGCATACGGGCGTGGCCAGCCTGGAAGATCATGAAGCGCCGTATGAGGAATATTATCGGGTGCCGGGGCAAACGGCCGTGCAGGTGAACCAGGCGCGGCAGCAAGGACGAAGGGTTATTGCCGTGGGTACGACCGTCATTCGCGCCCTGGAAACGGTCAACGATGAGGACGGCGTGACCCATGCCGGGTCTGGCTGGACTGACCTGTTCATCACGCCGCAGCGGGGCATCCGTGCGGTGGATGGCTTGCTGACGGGGCTGCACGAGCCGCGCGCCACCCATCTGGCCATGCTGGCTGCCCTGGCCGACAGCTGCCACCTTTCCCTGGCCTACGAACAGGCATTGCAGCAGCGTTATTTCTGGCATGAGTTTGGCGATTTACACCTACTTCTGCCCTGAAAAAAACTTGACGCAAAGGCGCAAAGGGGTAAAGAGGGAAAGGTTTCTAAACCCTTTGCCCCTTTCGTTTCTTTGCAACTTAGCGTCAAAAAATCCTTCTTTTGCAGCTAGATTGATGTTTGTGTTAGACTGCCGCCTCATTAGTATTTGATAGTGGGTGAGGCATGTTTTTGTATTTGTTACAGGGCTTGGGCTATGGCGGCGCGGCGGCAGCGCAGCCGGGGCCGTTTCAGGCGTATTTGCTGTCGCAGACGTTGAAAAATGGGCTGCGCAGCACACTGGTGGCGGCGCTGGCTCCGTTGATGAGCGACGGGCCGATTGTGCTACTGGTGCTGCTGGTGCTGACGCAGGTGCCGGACTGGTTTGTCTCGGCGCTACGTTTTGGCGGAGGGTTCTTTTTGCTGTTTTTGGCGTACCGGGCGTATCGGGCGGCGCGGGTGATGGTGGTGGATACGGCCGTTTCCCTTCCCACCACTGAAAAGCGCCAAAGCATCCGCGAAGCGGCCCTGATGAACATGCTCAGCCCCAACGCCTACCTTTTTTGGAGCACCATCGCCGGACCGATTTTCCTGGAGGGTTGGCGGCAAGCACCTTCGCATGGCGTGGCCTTTATGCTGGGCTTTTACGGGGCGCTCATTGGCGGCTTTATGAGCTTTGTGGTGCTGTTTGGCGTGTTGGGGCAAGCCAGCCCGCGCCTGAACCGGATTTTGGGTACGGTTTCGGCCGTGGCTCTGTTTGGCTTTGGCCTGTACCAAATCTGGCTCGGTGCCCAACGCTTTTTTTGATGCTATTTCCCCGGAAACTGTTGCGAATCATGCTCATTCAGAGTTTCCGGGGAAATTCAGGGAATCGTAAGTACGGCCGTTTCGCCACCAGTTTTTTGCACCGACACACTTAGAAAATGGCCGTCATACGACCACTGTGGGTTTTGCAAACGTTCACCGCCTGACACAGACAGTGGTATTAGCGAACCATCGGCCACAGTAAGAACCGTTAAATTTCCCTGCGAATCGCGAAAAATGATTTTTGTGCTGTCTGGTGACCACAAATATGGTGCGTTGCTTGCCGCAATACGCGGCTCTAATGTTGGTTCCGCGCTTGGGAGTGTGTGTATAACCTTTCGAGATTCAAAATCCATAATGTGGAATTGAGGAGCAGGTAAAAGAGTTTGGTAGGCAAGCAAACGGCCGTCCGGCGAGAAACGTCCGAAGATAGCATCATCAACTAGTGGCGTTAGTTTCTGCCCGTCCACGTCCCAAAGCTGTAATTGTGTGATCACTTCAGGATTTATCCGATCATCAAAATTTCCCGGCAGCAAAAGAAATTCCTCAGCAGGCCAGGTGACCACGAGCATTTTATTTGTGCCCGGTAACCAATCTTCAAACCGAGAATTTTCGTCGATGCAGGGGGATGAAATACAGGGGAGCGGATGTCCGAAGCAATTCATAGACAGGCAAATCATGTACTTTGCCTCTTCCAGAGAAGGCTCTGAGTGAATAACTTTATCCATGATTGAAACGGCCGTAGTGTTGATGTCGAAATTCATCCCATTATTTGTGGCAACATAGTCCTTCCCCGCTTGAAAACCATCGCCAATGTGAACAACGGTGGTGCTTAATCTCTGACCCGTTTTAACCTTGAGCGTGACGACACAATCATATCCGCCACCGCAATAATATTTGTAAACCAGTGTTTCCGAATCAAGCCAGTCGCTCAAAACGAGATAACGGCCGTATGCCTCATCAAAATTAACTGGCCGGTACTCACTGCCGTCTCGATTCATAATCCAGATAGCGCTGTTGTCGTAACCGTAATTGCCTGGATGGTTGGGATGATCTTCTGGGAATGTGTCCGAATGTAAAATTTTCTCACCGTCGAGGGTCCAGGCAATTTCGTCTGGAAGTTCGCATGAAAATTCCGGTGGTGTGATGTCAGTTTGCTCAAAAGTGAGTTCTGCAAAGCGAAAAATCTTCGGTTCCAACTTGAAATTCCAGCAGGTTGTGGCAAGAAATTCGTTGAGAGTTGGTGACCAGTTGACGGTGCTGTTACTGAAGCCATCAACATGGGCCGAAAACTTTAGATCTTCAGCCCATACCAATGGCGGGAGCGGTGTTGGGGACGGTAAGTATATTGCTGTTGGCGTACTGGTCGGCACGGCCGTTTCAACCAAAGCCATTGCCGTGGTGGGGGTGCTGCTGGGTGGAGGCGTGGCGGTGGCTGACGGCCGTTCAACCGTCACCACCTCAGCCAACGGGGCTTGAGGGGTGGGGTCATCGGTGGTAATGCAGGCGGCGAGGACGGCCGTTGCCAACAGCAGTCCTAGTAATATTTTCGTGTAGACAGTTTTGTTTTTCACGAGCTCCCTTTTGTTAAACTGGTCAACCGCTGTATTTTAACATATTGTGCTGCCGAGATGTCTAATTTCCTTGAAGCTTGTCAAGGACACTGTTTAGGTAAGAACCACAATAAATTGTCGTTCAGGTAACTATGATATAAAATATCAATATGACACATTTGATGAACGCACTGGCAGGACGGGGGGTGGCCCACGATCCACAAACGCCTTCTTTGCAGATGGAAGATGTTTCTGTGGCCTATGCTGCCGGATTGCAAGAGGTTTCCATAGGGGCTGCTGCCAGCAACGGCCGTTTCCACGCCCTCCAACACATTACCTTCACCGCTCAACAAGGCGAGCGCATTGCCGTGGTGGGTCCCAACGGTGCGGGCAAAAGCACTCTGTTCAAACTTATTGTGGGTACCGTGAAGCCCAGCGAGGGAAACGTACACATTTTTGGTCATGGCCCTGATGGGCACATTTGCATTGGCTATGTGCCCCAGCGCAACCAGATTGATTGGTCCTTCCCCGTCACGGTGGAAGATGTGGTGATGATGGGGCGCGTGGGGCAAATTGGCCTGTTCCGCTGGCCGCGCCGTGCCGATTGGAAGATAGTGCACCAAAGTTTGGCCCGCGTAGAGGCATCTCACCTGGCCAAAAAGCAGATTGGCGAACTGTCTGGTGGACAGCAGCAGCGCGTTTTTATTGCCCGCGCTCTGGCCCAGGAGACGGAACTGCTGCTGCTGGATGAACCGCTCAACGGGCTAGATATGCCCAGTCAGCAAGCCATTTTCAACATTTTAGACAGCCTGCGTCCCGATGGGGTGACCGTACTGGTAGCCACCCACGATTTGCAGCTGGCCGCTGACCGATTTGACAAGATCATGCTGCTCAACCGGCATGTGGTAGCCTTTGCGGAACCAACGGCCGTTCTCACCTCCGACAATTTACTGCAAGCCTATGGCGGCCACGTACACCACCTGCCCGATTCGGAGCAGGGTGTTTTGGTGGATGATTGCTGTGGACACGACGAAGTCCAGTATTCAGTAAGCGGTAATCAGTAGGTCAGTCAGTTTTTACTGAATACTGACCGCTGACGTACTGATTACTTTTAATAAGTATGAACCTTCTCCTAGACCCTCTTCAATTTAACTTCATCGTTCGCGGCCTGATTGCGGCCGTTTTAGTGGGCATTGTTTGTTCTGTGCTGGGCACCTACGTGGTGCTGCGCGGCATGGCCTTTTTTGGCGATGCCCTGGCGCACACGATTTTGCCTGGCGTGGTCGTTGCTTTTTTGCTGGGCTGGCCGCTGGCCGTTGGCGCGTTAGTGATGGGGGTCTTTACGGCCGTTGGCATTGGCGCGCTCAGCAGTCGTGGCGTGGTGAAGGAAGACACAGCCATTGGCGTTATTTTTGCTGGGGCGTTTGCCTTGGGTGTGGCGATGCTGTCGGCCACAGGTAACTATACGGTGGATTTAGCTCACTTTTTGTTTGGCAACTTGCTGGGGGTGACGACGGGAGATTTGTGGGTAACGGCCGTTCTCGGTCTCATCGTCCTGCTTATTGTTTTCTTTTTCTACAAAGAGTTTATGGTCATCTCTTTTGATCCTGTTTTAGCCACAACGCTGCGTCTGCCAGCCACATTTTTGCGCTATCTGCTGCTCGTTTTGATTGCTGTCACCATTGTGGTTTCGTTGCAAGTCGTGGGGATTGCGCTTATGGTGGCCATGCTGGTCACACCTGCTGCGGCCGCTTCGCTGCTTACCCGCCGCTTGACCCCAATGATGTTCATTTCGGCCGGAATTGGTGCATTTTCTGGCGCGGCCGGCTTGTACACGTCCTATTATCTGGACATCGCTTCTGGCCCGGCAGTGGTGCTGGTGGCCACCTTCATTTTTGCCCTGGCCTTTCTGTTCGCCCCGCAACGCGGGCTAATTTGGCGCCGAAATTAACTTTGCTACAGAGTACATAGAGATTTGAGAGAACAAGGCAAAAAAACTCCGCGTTCTCCGTGCCTCTGCGGTGAATAAAATCTTATGGATGAACAAACTGTAAACGCACGATTAGACAATATTCAATCAGCCCTGAAGCAAAGAGGGTACCGGCTTACCAGTTCGCGCCAGAAAATTGTAGAGGCGCTGTTGAACTGTGGTGGTCACATTACGGCCGATGGCCTGCTGGAAGTGGTCCATGAAATCGACCAGACCGTTGGCCGTATGACGGTGTACCGCACCCTGGAGTTGCTTAGTGAGCTGGGATTGATTCGCCCCATTTATCAAGGCACGGGGGCGGCGCACTACATTTTGCTCGATGGGGGGCATCATCATCACCTGATTTGCTCAGGCTGCGACGCGGTGTTTGAGTTTGAGGAGTGTGGTTTGCAAGAAGTTGGGCGGCTGCTGGCAGAGCGGTTTAATTTTGCTGTAGAAGGGCATTTGGTGGAGTTTTACGGCCGTTGCGCGAATTGCCAATAAAGCCAGATCAGGCCCAACTGTATAGCCACTATTCCCCCAAAAAACAGCAGAAAAGGAAACTTGCGCGTTTTGTGCCGAGGCCGCATTAAGAACATGGCGATGTAGGCCGCTGGTGACCCGCCAATCAGCGCCAGCAGCAGCAGGCGTCTTTCTGGCACGCGCCGACGACCAGTTCTGGCAATATTTTTGTCATACCGGTAAGTGACCACGGTAACAATATTAATCGCCAGAAGCCAGATAATCGCGCCTTCAAAAAGCGTCATAATGCAGCTCCAAGTCTAATCATTGGAAACAAAAAAGACCCTGGAACTGGTTCCAGGGTCTTTGGCTAATTGTGTGTTTAATTGGTGATGGGTAGGCTGTTGAGCGTGGTCGTTGTTTGGATGTAGGCTGAATTGACCCAGCCAACCGTGCCATTGGTGAGGCGCACTTTGACCCAGCTGCTATCAGCATTCCTGCCGATAAGCGCCACGCCTTGACCCTGATAAACAACGGCCGTTACCCCGTAACTTATCCCAGGACCCGTACGCACGTTCAGCGCAGAGGTGTTTACCACACCAGAATTCGAGATCGTTTGGACATTTTCTACCGGCAAAGTATTGATAGCCACATTGGCATCCAACAAGGAAGCATTGATCCAACCAACCGTGCCGTTGGTCAACTGCACCTTGGCCCAGGAGCTAATGCTGTTTCGGGCCAGCAGCGAGACATACTGCCCCTGCGTGACGACCGTCACAATGCCATAACCAATGCCTGGCCCAGAGCGCACGTTGGCTGCACCTGTATTTACGGTTGCCCAGTATGTTGTGGCGGGTGGTGTGGCCGTTGCGCCAGGGGCTGGGGTTGCGGTGGCGCTGGTAGACGTTCCATCCATGACGGGAAGGTTGCCAATGGGGATGGAGAGCTGGACGTATTGGGCACCAATCCAGCCTTCCTGGCCATCGCTTAGGCGAACCTTAAGCCAGGTGTTGGCGGCGTTGCGACCGATGGCATTCACCTGCAAGCCTTGATACACAGAACCTGTAACTGGATAGTTGAAGCCTGGCCCAGAACGAAGGCTTAAAACGGCACCAGGAGCCACTGGTACAGGCGGTTCTGGCTGTGCTGGGCTATCGGCAAATGGCAGGCTGTTGATGGCCACACTGGGTGTCAAGAGAGAGGCGTTGACCCAGCCTTCGGTGCCATTGCTGAGCTTGATTTTAGCCCAGCTGCTATTGGCGTTGCGTCCCAGAAGTTGCACGGTTTGCCCTTGTGATGCCACCGTAACGACGCTATAGGTAACTCCAGGGCCAGAACGCACATTGAGCGCGCCGGTGGCCACAAGTGCGGTCGCTGAACTTGTCGGGGCATCGGCTGGGGTCACAACGGGCAGGCTGCTGATGGCGACGTTGGGTGTGATGTAGGTGCTGGCAGCATTAACCCAACCTTCGGTGCCATTGCTAAGTCTAATTTTGGCCCAGGTGCTGTTACTGTTACGGCCAATGAGACTGACCACGTTGCCCTGGTACACGGCGGTTACCGGGCTATAAGCCAGGCTGGGACCGCTGCGTACGTTGAGTGCGCCGGTCGCCACGGTGGCATAGGCGCCACTGATGGGTACGGCCGTTGCCGTTGGGGTGGGCGTGTTGGTGGGAACAACCGTTGAAGTGGGCGTCGCTGTGGCTGGTGTAACCACAGGTAAGCTGCTAATAGCGACACTGGGTGTGATGTAGTCGCTGCTAGCATTGACCCAGCCTATAACGGCCGTTGCGGTTTGGATATAGGCCCAGGTGCTGTCACTATTGCGCCCCAGCAAGGTAACCACGTTACCTTGGTTGATGGTTGTCAGCACGCTGTACGTAACGCCAGGACCAGAACGCACATTGAGCTGACCAGTTACAACAGTGGCCGTTGCTGTTTGGGCCGTACTTTGTTTAGCAAAAACCTGGCTCGTCAGAAACAACATTGCGAAGAGGAATATGACGAGGAACCATTGTTTACCTTTCATTGATGATTGGTTCATAAAAAATCCTCCTTGAGATGACATAACGTCCGGATACAGTATAGACTAGAATGCCCTCTATTCGCAAGAGCAGATTATGTAAAAGCGGCCGTTTTCACACCTGACCTTTGTTAAATCATCAATTCATTGCCCTCGCAAAACAGCTTTTCAGCCGGTATAATCAAATGTGGATTTTTTCAAACTAACCCACGAAGACCGACGTTGCTTTGGAGTAAGCACAACTATGGAACAATTGAAACCACGTATTTTAATTGCCAAACCAGGCCTGGATGGTCATGATCGAGGTGCCAAAGTCGTTGCCAGAGCCCTACGCGATGCCGGCATGGAGGTCATTTACACTGGTTTGCGCCAAACCCCCGAGATGGTTGTGGAAGCCGCTTTACACGAAGATGCTGATGCCATTGGTCTAAGTATTCTGTCTGGAGCGCATATGCCGTTGGTTAAGCGGATTATGGCGCTTTTGCAGGAGAACCAGATGCACGATGTGCCCCTGTTTTTAGGCGGAATTATTCCCAATGAAGATATAAAGGAACTGAATGAGTTGGGGGTATCTGGTATTTTTGGACCCGGTGCCAGCACGGATGCAATTGTGGCCTTTATTTGGGAGGCAGTCGGTAACCGTTCCGCTGGGGATGTGGCGTGATTGAACTGCTAGAGCAGGTGCGCCAGGGTCAAATCCGGGCAATCGCCCGCTTAATTACCAAAGTGGAAAACAGTCAGTCAGCGGCAGAGCAGGCGATTCAAGCACTGTATCCCCATACCGGGCGGGCGCATATCATCGGTATCACCGGCTCGCCAGGGGCAGGGAAAAGCACGGTTGTCAATGGTTTGGTGCAAACCTTGCGCCAGCAAGATGCACGTGTTGGCATCATTGCCGTGGATCCCAGCAGCCCATTTACGGGTGGTGCTTTGCTAGGCGACCGGGTGCGCATGCGTGATCTGTCTGGCGATCCGGGGGTGTTTATCCGCAGCATGGCCTCGCGGGGCAGTTTGGGCGGGCTGGCCAGAGCAACGGCCTCTGTCATCAAAATTTTGGATGCGGCTGGCTTTGATTACGTGCTGGTAGAAACCGTTGGCGCGGGCCAGGCTGAGGTGGATATTGCCAATGCCGCGCAAACGACGATTGTTGTTGAAGCGCCTGGCATGGGGGACGAGATTCAATCGATCAAGGCGGGCATTTTGGAGATTGCTGATATTTTGGTGGTGAACAAGGCGGATCGGCCTGGAGCTGATAGAGCGGTCCGGGCCTTGAAGATGATGCTGCATTTAGGTCCAGTCGGCGGCACACGGCAGCACGGCCGTCTTTCCTCAACCCCATCCAGTGAAAATGGCAATACGCAGCCTGGCTGGGACATTCCGGTGCTGGAAACCGTGGCTACAGAGGGCAAAGGGATGGCTGAACTGGCTGAGATGTTGGGGCGGCATATGGCGTACTTGCGTGAAAGTGGCGAATGGCTCAAACGAGAAAAAGAGCGTAGCTGGCGTGAAGTGGAAATGTTGTTGCAACTGCGCTTTATGTCCCAATTTCAGGCGTCTGTGCCCAGCGAGATGCGTGATTCTTTGTTAACGGCCGTTGCCCAGCGTGAGGTGGATCCGTATACGGCCGTCAATCAACTCTTATCAAAAACAGAAAGTGAGTGAATGGAATCGTCTACAAAAAAATTTATAGATCAACGAGACGATTCCGCGAGCAATGGCCGTTTTCTCACTCAAAGTAAAAGTAAAAACGGCCGTTGCCTAAGGCGTAACGGTATTGAATTATGATGGCATATGGAGATATTAAACTGTTCGCCGGTTCAGGGTGCCCTGAACTGGCCCAGCGTATTGCAGAGTACATCAATGTTCCTGTAAGTGGTTGGGATATTGTCGAATTCCCCAATGAAAACCTGTTCGTCCGGCTTCATGGCAGCGTGCGTGGGCAAGATGTGTATCTGATCCAAAGCCATTCCCGGCCCGTACACCGCAACATCATGGAAACGTTGATCGCCATTGACTGCCTTAAGCGTGATTCGGCTGGTCGGATTACTGTCGTAGTGCCCTATATGGCGTATTCGCAAAGCGATAAAAAAGACCAGCCCCGTGTTCCTATTTCCTCGCGGTTGCTGGCCGATCTTATCGAAGTGGCTGGGGCCGACCGCTGGATGACGATTGATCTACACGCCCAGCAAATACAGGGATTTTACAAAATCCCCGGTGATTCTTTGACGGCTTTTCATATTCAAGTGGACTATTTTCTGCAGAAGCATTTGGATGCTGTTGTTGTGACGCCTGATTTGGGATTTGCTAAACGCGGCCGTAACTTTGCCGCTGAGCTAAACTTGCCGTTAGCCTTTGTTGAAAAACGGCGCATCGGTAACAGAAATGACCGGGAAGCGTTGTCACTGATTGGAACAGTAGCGGGTAAGGATGTTATTATTGTGGATGATTTGGTCGATACGGCCGGATCCATTCAGGAAGCTGTGCAATTGGTAAAATCAAACGGTGCGAAAGATGTTTTCATCACCTTTACCCACCCTGTCTTGTCTGACCCGGCTACGGAACGGCTGCGCAGTTTGCCCATTACGGAGATTGTCACTACCGATACGATCCCGATTCCACCAGAGAAGATGCTGCCCAATATGACGGTGCTTTCCGTGTGTGAATTATTGGGTGAGGTGATTGTGCGTTCGCATGAGGGGCGCAGCGTAGGTGAACTATTTAATGAGTAGCGTAACGGCCGTTTGTTCTAACAAAAAATTAAGGCATCCCTGGTACACTAACTCTCTTTTGCGTTTAAGATTCTAAATAAAAGAAGTAGGCTTATGTTTAAAAAACTTGTATCCAAAATTGTTGGCGATCCCAACCAAAAAATTCTCGATAGCTTAAAACCCATCGTAGATGAAGTAGCTGCCCTTGAGCCACAAATGCAGCAGCTTTCTGCTGAGGGTATGCGGGCCAAAACGGCCGAATTTAAAGACCGTTATGCCGCTGGCGAATCGTTAGATGATATGCTGCCAGAAGCTTTTGCCCTGGTGCGCGAAGCATCGGTGCGCACCACCGGTTTGCGCCATTACGATGTGCAAATTATGGGTGGTGTCTTACTCCATCGGGGCGAAGTGGTAGAGATGCGTACCGGTGAAGGTAAAACCCTGGTGGGAACCTTACCCCTTTACCTCAATGCCCTTACAGGCCAAGGTGTTCATTTGGTAACAGTGAATGAATATCTGGCCCGCCGTGACGGCGGCTGGATGGGTAAAATCTTCAATATTTTGGGCCTGACGGTTGGCTGTATTGGGCCTCAGAAATTTTCCTCCCTGTATGATCCCGACTACGTCAATCCTGGGGCCGATCTAGAAGATGAACGATTGGTCCATTGGCGACCCAGCACGCGCAAACAAGCGTACTTGGCTGACATCACTTATGGTATCAGCAGCGAATTTGGATTTGATTACTTACGCGACAATATGGCTACCAGCAGAGACAAGCTGGTGCAGCGCGATCTCGTCTATGCCATTATCGACGAGGTGGACAATGTGCTTATTGATGAGGCTCGGACGCCGTTGATTATTTCTGGTCCGGCGGATCGTTCCGGTAAAGAATACAGTCGATTTGCGGACTACGTGCGCCGCTTAAAGCGCAACACTGAAGAAGATGAAGATGCGGAACCTAACGGCCATTACGATTTAGACGAAAAAAGCCGCACCATCAGCCTGACCGACATGGGTATCGCTGAAATTGAGCAGCGCATCCCCGAAATTGACCCAGACGCGGGCGATAGTCTTTATGATCCTCGTTTTTTCCACCTGACTTACTACCTGGATAATGCGCTCAAGGCCCAATATCTTTATAAGCGAGATGTGCAGTATGTGGTGCAAAGCGGTGAAGTGCTCATCGTTGATGACTTTACCGGCCGACTAATGCCTGGGCGCCGTTACTCTGAAGGTTTGCACGAAGCCATCGAAGCCAAAGAAGGCGTGCAGATTAAGCGGGAAACGGTCACTGTCGCCACGATCACGTTACAAAATTATTTCCGCCTTTTTGGAAAGCTGGCTGGAATGACCGGTACCGCGCTCACTGATGCTGAAGAGTTTGACAAGATTTATGAGCTAGGTGTGACACCGTTGCCCACGAATGTGGAATATGTTGTCAATAACAATGTGATTAACCTGGAAGAAAAGAAAGAGAAGGTCGATAACTCTGAACAGATCGTTTACGTTGATCCAGAGACGCAAAAGCCCAAATTTTACAAGCGGCTGGATCATCCAGACCAAATTTTTGGGAATGAGGAAGCCAAGGACAAAGCGATTATCCGGGAAGTGAAGCGTATTGTTGAGTTAGGTCGGCCCGTTTTGGTGGGTACTACCTCGGTTGAACATTCCGAGACGATTGACCGATTGCTTACTGAAGCGAAAATTCCCCACACTGTCCTAAATGCCAAGATTCACCAGTCTGAAGCGTTGGTTGTGGCTCAGGCGGGTCGCAAGAGGGCGGTGACCATTTCCACCAATATGGCTGGTCGTGGTACCGACATTTTGCTGGGTGGCAATCCAGAAGGTATGGCGGCGGAAATGTTAGAGCGGGAGATGTTTAAACGGCCGTTACTAACCCAACTCATCTTCAAATATTTAGAAGACGGTGAAGACGCTGCCCGCGAATATACCCGGCAAAACAACAAGCTGGATGATGATCTGATTCCTTGGATCATCTCTGAAAAAGCAACATTGGATGCGGCCCTTGAAGAAATTGAGGAGTTGCAGGTTCTTGGCTACCTACAGCGCATTCTGGGCGAACAGTATCAGCTAGAGTACAACGAAATTCGGCAGTCTCTGCGCCTGATCACTGGTGGTCAATTAGGGGAAGCCCGCGAATATCTTGAAACGCTTGATAAGGATGTGGCGCTGGTAGAAGAAGCCATCCGCTTGCGCGATCTCTACGTTGGTTATCAACGAGTCCAGGGAGACAATGGGCTTTTAGCTCAGTTTCTGGCGGAAATCCTCTTTGAGCAACATTACAATGCGCGTGCTGCACTCATTCGCGCCATTTTGAATAATGCTAAAGACGAAGCCGCAAAGGTTGTGCAAACCGTACCTGGCATTTCTAAACAGTGGATTGACAAGATTGCCGATTTGCGCAAGGGGACAGAACAAGAACGCCAGGAAGTGTGGCAGCTTGGTGGTTTGCACGTCGTTGGCTCTGAGCGGCACGAATCCCGCCGTATTGACAACCAGCTGCGTGGTCGTGCGGCACGTCAGGGTGATCCTGGCTCTTCCCGGTTTTTCCTCTCTTTGGAAGATGACCTCATGCGCCGCTTTGGTGGCGAACGGCTAAAAAGCTGGATGTCTAAAGGCTTGCTCTCCAGCATCCCAGAAGATATGCCGCTGGAATTTGGCGTGCTGGACCGCATGATTGAAAGTGCCCAGGAGCGGGTGGAAGGATACAACTTCGATATCCGCAAAAACATTGTGGAATATGATGACGTGATGAATCGTCAGCGTATGGCCATTTACGGAGAGCGCCGGGCCATTTTGATGGGTGAAGGCGTCGATTACGATAAGAGAATTGATGATGCCTTTGCCAGTGCCATTGCCCAATTAGTTGACAACTATGTAGAAAACTACGTGCAGTTTGTGCGTGGCGAAATTGAACGCGTGGTGGCCGATTTCACCACCGAGGCCACGGACACCATCAACCTGAACGCTGTGGTGGCCCGCCTGCGTGGTCTTTTGCCCGATATTGTAGAGATCGACAAGGCCGAGTTGGCTGAGCTTTCCAGCGACAAGCTGGTTGATCGGTTGATAATCTTGGTTTACGAGAATGAAGAGAATGGAGCCAATATTTATCAGCTGCTGCGGGCGATGGGGCGATTCTTACCATTGCTGCCACCTATTCCCAATCTGGGTTCCCTGGCATCACGCAAATCGGGTCAGGTACAGGCCAAAGAGAACATCCGGCGCGATTATGTGGAAAGTGTGCAAAATTTCTACAATGAGTTTGTAGCTGATCATGTGGAGATGCCTACTGAAGATCGGGATGCCATTTGGCAAGAATCTGAGGAGGTATTAAATCAAGCGTTTGCCCAGTTTTCGCTAGATGGACTCTCTTTAAAATCGTCTGAATATCGGCAAACGCGTTTTGCCAGCCAGGCAAATGTTGCGCTACGCAAGCTGTTGCTAGACACGCTGTCGGCACTGGATGGGGAGCAGCTGGAAGTGGCGCTTATGGCTTACGTCCAAAAGCAACAAGACAAGTGGCGTAACCAGATCGGTGAGGAAGAGTACCGCAATTTCCAACGGTTGCTGCTGCTCAATTCCATTGACCGGGAATGGCGCGATTATCTAACAGCCGCAGACGATCTACGTCGTGAAATTGGCCTGGAAGCCGTCGGTCAGCGTGATCCTAAAGTGCAATACAAGATTCGCTCGGCGCAAATGTTTAACGACATGCGCAACAATATTGAGCAAAATATTGTCGATCGTTTCTTCTTCCAGGTGGAGCAGCATCGGGCGTTTATTCAGCAGCAGGAGGCTGAGATTGCTTATCAGACGCAGGCGCGTGATGCTGGCTACCAGGTGGTAAAACGAGAAAAAGGACGTGGCGTAGAGCTACGTCGGGATGCACCCAAGGTAGGGCGCAACGATCCGTGCCCTTGCGGTAGTGGCAAAAAATACAAGCATTGTCATATGAGGCAAGATATGGCGGCCCAAACATCTGGGGCAAACGGCCGTCCAGCACGATCAACATCCGGTAAAAAACGTCGTCGCCGCCGTTAGATGGAAATTCAGACATAAATGGGATACTGGCTGACAGCAAACAACTTTTTACGTCTCTTTCACCACGGATAATTGACGACTTTTCTAAAACATGGTTACATGTTGAGGCAAACAGCACACTCAGGGCTTAAGCCATTTGAGAATGAGACCTGACAGGTTTTTGCAGATTTCAGAAAAACCTGTCAGGTTTGCATAAGCCCTCAATTTTCAGAAGCTGCCTGCCAAAAATCACGGTACCTGGATTTATTGATATCTTAAACTGATTGGCCTATGCCCCACAGTAATGATCTGCTAAAAGCCCTCAACGCCCTGCAACAAAATTTACAGACAGCTGCTTCTTGGGATGCTGTTCAGTCTGTCCTTGCCCCTTTTGCAAAACAATACCTGGCCGTGGAATCGGTGTTGATTGTACCCGCTGCCGAAAAGCAACCTGATGTCTGGTTGGTTGGCAGCACAGGGTACGCTTTGCAGTTTATGCCACCCCCTGATGCGTCAGATTTAGCTGAGTTAACTGCGGCTTTGTTGGCAGCCTGCCCTTTTTTACAGCAGCAGCTTCCCCTCTCCGCTGTTCAACAAAACTTGTTGGAGCAAATCAGCCTGGCCATTGTTGAGCAACGGCCGTTTGACCAAATTACCCATCATATTGCCACTGCTTTTACAGAGACGTTCCCCGCCTGCCGTGCCCGATTGGTTTTGCGCGATCCGGGTGGTAAACGGCTGAGCCTGCACACGCTATTTGGCGAACAGTCTGGCTGGCTACCGGTTAATGAAGATAGTCATTTGGTTGACGTTCAAGAGATTCGCTTACTGTCTGAGGATGTGCAGCTTGTTTTGCCGGTGAAAACGGCCGTTAATGAGGTGCGGGCAATTTTGCAAGTGGCAGGCATTTCCGTGGAAGATTTGCGATTAAAAACCGCATTTTTCTCCTTGGTTGCTGGCTACCTTGGCGTGGCACTCAGTCACCAGCAACTTTTGGAACAGGCGTGGCAGCGTGCCCATCAGCTTGAAACAATTTATCATGTGACGGAATCCGTCCGGGTTTTGAAGCCTTTGCAGCAAACGTTGCAAGAAATTCATGATCAACTGCTGCATATTTTTACGCCACCTACCTGCTATATCGCTCTGGTTGATATCAACGAAGATGTTATTGAGTTCCCTTGCGTTTTGGAAAATCGGCAGCGTATAACCCGACAACCGCTTCCCCTAAGCAACAAAGATAGTTTGGTTGCCTGGGTGATCAGAAATAAAGTTCCGTTTGCTACTGATGATTGGCCTTCAGAAGAAAAGCCTGTATCAGGGATCGATGGCGACGGGACGCCACAGTCTATTATTTGTGTGCCAATGCGGCTGCATGGCGAAGTGCTAGGGGCCATTTCTATTCAAAGTGATGAACCAGATGCGTTTGATGCCGCAGATTTCCAAACGTTAACGGCCGTTGCAGCTCACGTCACCGTTATCATTAAAAATGCCCGATTGTTTTCCCAAACCCGAGAACTGGTTGACCGGGGTGCCCATGATTACCAAACGGCCGTTGCCCTACGTCAGGCTATTGCCGTTATCAGCACCTCTTTGCAGGCCGATTCTGTTGTGAGCCACCTTTTGCTGGCCTTAGGCAACGTTGTTTCCTACCACAATGCGTTTGCCTTCCTCCTAAACGAGGGTGAACTAAAACTGGTTTCCAGTAGAGATTTTTATGATCGACCGGTTGTGCCTTCGGCAAACGAAGCAGAAAAAATCTGGCGCAATCATCCTCTGGTGCAAAGCATCATTAAACAAGAAAAGCTCATTCGCATTGATGATGTTCGTGTGGATGACCGCTGGCAACCGGTACCGCATACAGAAAACACGCGCTCTTGGATGGGGGTCCCCCTTTCCGCAGGTGGTGTACTGTTGGGAATCCTTATTTTTGACAGCCAGATTGCCTCCGCCTTTGATCAGCGGGTAGAATGGTTAGCATCAACTCTGGCCGCACACGCGTCTGTTGCCATTCAAAACGCCATGCTGTTTGAGCAGACTGAGCAGCAGCTGGCAGAACTGAGTACCCTTTACCAGGCCAGCGCGACTATGACCGCTAACCTGGATCAAGATTTTGTTTTGCAGACGGTTGTCTCAGAAATGGTGCGGGCGCTACAAGTTGATAGCTGCACCATTTTTGTTTGGGATCAAGAATTTCAGAAGCTTTATCCAGCTGCTTATAAAAACCAAACCCAGATCAATCATCAAAACCATGATGAAGATGAGGCCTTGGTGGGCTTGAGCAGCATCGAAAATTTAGCTTCTTATATAGTTGTTCAACACGTTTTTGAAACGCACCAAATCGAAAATTTGAGAGCTGATAGGGCTGGCAGCCAGGATGAGATGGATCTCTTGCAGGCGGCTGGTTTGCAATCAGCAATTTTGGTGCCGTTGGTGCGACGTAATAAAGTGTTGGGTTTGTTGGCGCTCGGAGATGTAACTGAACCGCGCAATTATAAGCAAGGACAATTCCGATTGGCCCAAAACCTGGCAGGGCAGGCAGCAGTGGCTATAGAACATGCACATTTATTTGGTCAGGCGCAGCGCCGCATTGAGGAACTTTCTACGTTCCACGATATTGTACTTCGCTTAAATGAGCCTTTACAGCTCAATGTGGTCTTGGATACGATTACGGAATCGGCACTTAAGCTGATTCCTGCAACCAATCTACATATCTTTTTATATGATGCTGAGACCCAAACTTTCTCGAAGGGATCAGCCTTGTGGCGAGACGGCCGTCGCACCGCAGCGGTGGCTAAATTACGTCCGGCGGGGACAGGGTTAACCTCAACGGTGGTGCAGGAAGGCCGTCCCATTGTCATTAACGATGCTTCCAGTCATCCTTTTTACCAGAGTGAAACATCCAGCAGTTGGGGTATATGTGCGATTGCGGGTTTTCCCCTGAAATTCGGTGACAAAATCATTGGTGCCTTCACCGCCACTTATTTGTACCCACATACCTTTAGCGAAGACGAACTGCTGCTGCTGAATTTGTTGGCTGAACAAGCGGCCGTTGCCATTCGTAATGCTAGCTCTTTTGCTGAGTCACAACGCCGACTGCGGGATATGTCTGCGCTGGTCGATATGGCCAAGCAAGTGACCGGTAACCTAAAACTGCAATCTGTGTTGCAAACAACCGTGCAAATTTTACAGGGGCTGCTCAATGCCCGTGCCAGCACCATCACCATGTTAACCGAAGATGGAGAGGGACTGATTGTGAAAGCGGCCGTGGGTATTAATCCAGAGTTTATGAATGCTCGCATGCAGCTCAGTGAAAGTATTTCTGGGGTTGTTGTCCAAAATGCGGAATTGGTCTATATCCGTGATTCCTATTCAGAATCCGATTTCCTCTTTTTTGATGAAGTGGTGCGCAGTTTGCTGGTTGTGCCTTTAATTGTGCGAGATAAACCAGTTGGTACCTTAACGATTGATAGTGACCGACCGCATGCCTTTACAGAATCTGACACTCAGCTGATGACGATTGCTGCCGCGCAGGTAAGTGTGGCTATTGCCAATGCCCGTTTGTTTGAAGAATTGGAAGAACGCGCCGCTGAACTGGCCATTGCGTATGAAGAGCTTAAAGAAAGTGACCGCTTGAAGGATGAGCTTGTCCAAAATGTGTCACATGAATTGCGCACGCCTTTAACCTTTGTCAAAGGATATGTTGATCTGTTGATGGATGGTGACAAAGGATTATTGACGGCCGATCAGCAAGAATATTTACAAATTGTGTCAGACAAAACCGATGATATTACGCGCATCATCGAAGACATTATTACGTTGCAGCGGATTGATTCGGGGAATTTACAGCTTGAAATGATGTCCATGGCCGAATTATTGCAAACGGCCGTTACCAGCCATCGTATCGTTGCCGACAAAAAAGGCTTGTCTATTGTTTGCACGATTTCACCAGGGCAAAAAGGATTTGTTCGCATCGACAAAGGCCGCATGAACCAGGTGCTAGACAACCTGATTGGCAATGCTTTTAAATTTAGCCCTGATGGCGGCACCATTCGCCTCTCTATGACTGAAAACGAAGAGGATGTATTGGTTTCTGTGGTTGATGAAGGGATTGGCATGCCTGCGGAAAAGCATCAACGGATTTTTGAGCGATTTTACCAGATTGATGGTTCGTCCCGCCGACGGTTTGGCGGCACGGGTATTGGTTTGGCCATTGTAAAGCGCATCATTGATGCCCATGAGGGCAGAATTTGGGTAGAAAGCGAATTAAACAAAGGAAGCGCTTTCTTATTTACTTTGCCAATTGTTAAGCAGGATATTGCAACAGTCGCGCCAGAAATATAATTGTATTGTGTGTAGTTATGGTCTATTCGGTAACCAGCGTATTGTATTATTGAAAATTGTGTAATTAAAGAGAAATTGCTTTGGCTAATAAACAAGAAAATTTTGCGGTAGATTTGAAAGCGCTGCCTAAGATTGATTTGCATCGACACTTGGAAGGATCTCTTCGGTTAGAGACGCTGCTGGAGATTGCCCGCGAATATCGGCTTGATGTGCCAACGGTTGATTTGGACGCGTTACGGCCGTTTGTGCAAGTGATGAATGATCCAGCCACCCATGAAGCATTTTTGGGTAAATTTGAGGTGCTGCGCCATTTTTATCGGTCGCCCAGAATGATTCGTCGTCTGGTTTATGAAGCTGTGGCGGATGCTGCCGAAGACAATATCAAATATTTGGAACTACGCTTTAGCCCCCAGGCCCTCACACGCGTTCGAGGCTACCCTTTGGCTGAAGCGACTGATTGGGTTATTGAATCGGTGGCCAAGGCAGAAGCCGATTTTGATATCCAGGTCGGTCTCATTGTGACGCTGGTGCGGCATGACCCGGTGCCACAGGCCCGGCAGGTGGCTGAGATTGCCTTTGAGCGATACGGCAAAGGCATCGTCGGTCTGGATTTGGCCGGGGATGAAGTGAAATTTCCTTCACGGCCGTTTACCCCGTTGTTTAAAGAAGCCAAGGAGGTGGGACTGGGCATTACAGTTCATGCTGGGGAATGGGCCAGCGCCTTTGGCGTTAAGGAAGCTATTTTAGACTTGTTTGCTGATCGCATAGGGCACGGTGTGCGTACGCTGGAAAACTCTCAAATTTTGCAGCTGGTGCGGGAACGCCAAACGGCTTTTGAAGTGTGCCTTACGAGCAATTTGCAAACGGGGGTTGTCCACCAAATGAATCATCACCCCCTGGTGGATATGCTGGATTTGGGGCTACTGGCTACCATCAACACTGATGATCCCAGCATTAGCGACTGTACGTTAACCGATGAGTATGAGATCGCTTTGCAAAAACTGCGCATTGGCTACTCCGCTTTGCGTCAGAGCATTTTGACAGCCGCAAATTCCGCTTTTTTGCCTGCCGCAAGACAGCAGGCGTTGGTGGAGAAGTTTGATGGACTGCTGCCAAAACCAAATGGGGTAGACGGCCGTTCCCAACCAAGCATCACCCAAATTTAGCTGGTTAGGTAGACTCCCACTCTTTAAGCGCCCGCTTAATCATGATTTGAATTTGTGGATTTTCAACATCGCGCGGCCGTTCATACCGTTTGCCGTCCACATCAATAATCAGCCCCCCATTGGCATCCTGCACCAGATGAATTTTGCGTTCGGCCAATTCCGGGTCGGCCAAAAGATGGCGCTGTAAAATAGCGTCAACCTGCTCCACCAGGCTCAACATTTTGTTGGCGCTGGCTTCCGTGGTAGCCGGACGCCGCCGCATGTTGGCCAGCAATGATGGCGGGGGCTTTGGCCCGGCCGACTTCAGTTCTTCTTTCTCACGTTCTAACTTATCGATAAATTTTTCAGCCTCTTCGTTTTCGCTCGATACGCTGTGGGCTGCTGATTGTGGTGCAGTTAGTGGCGGTGCCACGCCAGCCTCAACCAGCTGTTGATACCCGCCAGCAAACGTGATCAGCTCACCAATGGCTGTTTTCATGAGTTGGCGTACGTTGGCCTCCGAGATTTCATCAATGGACGCATAACGTTGATTGTTGAAACTAATCACCAACTTGCCCATCGGCGGCACACGTAGAACTCGCATAATTTCAATTTCGTTCTGCATAATAACCTCTTTTTACTTTTGACAGTGTGAGCAGAAATGCGTGCTGCGCCCACCCAACACAATGCGTTCAATCGGCCGACCACATGTATAACAAGGATCACCCGTGCGCCGAAAAACGACCACGGCATTTTGCATATCCCCTTTGCTGCCATCAGGCTTTACGTATAGTTCAATGCTGGCACCTTCTCGCTCAATGCCCAGACGGAGTACTTTTTGGATGGCACCATGCAGCGCCTTGATTTCATTTTTACTGAGTGTATTGGCTGGCCGGGTAGGGTGCAACTTTGCATAGAACAAGGCTTCATCGGCGTAAATATTGCCAATACCGGCAATGAGTTGTTGATCTAGCAGCAGGGGTTTGAGAGCACGGGTACGGCCGTTTAACCGCTGTCGCAGCAAATTTGGCGTAAACTCAGCCTCTAATGGCTCCGGCCCCAGTTTGCCCAAAATTTTTTCTGGATCGTTGACCAGATAGACGCGCCCAAATTTGCGAATGTCCCGAAAGCGCAGTTCCTGGCCATTGTCCAGCTCAAAAACCGTGTGCACGTGTTTATCGGCTGGCACAGTTGTCGCCACCACTGCCAGATGCCCCGACATTTTCAGATGGATGATGAGCGTTTCACCCTGCGATAATGAAAAGACCAGGTATTTGGCGCGGCGATGGATCGTTTCTACCGTGCAGTCCTGAATGCGTGCGCGCAGCTCGTCGAGTGTGGGCGTGCCGATGTGACGGGGCCAATCGTTGCGTACGGCCGTAATCGTCCGGCCGATCAGTGGCTGGCGCAGCGCGCGTACGACGGTTTCAACTTCTGGTAATTCAGGCATAGACTTTTTTGCTTTTTTTGTTAGCTGTAAACCACAAAACTCAGCCCATTATACCTTGAACAGGCAAGTGACTCCACGGCAAACGGCCGTTTATCAGGAATTTTTCACGGCAAATCCGAATGTGCCCGCTTTGACAAACGGCCGTTCCCTCCACTAAACTTAGGCATCAACCCACCACATGGAGTGAGTACGCATGTATCCTGAAGACCGTGTTTTAGTAGCTTATGTGCCGCAGCCAGCTGATTTTGAGATTGTTAAACAGGCAGGCTGGTACCGCATCCCTCAAAAACATGCGCCCAAAGGATTACATGCCGAATATTTTGCCTTCTATTTTGGTCGCCGTTTTGGTGCGGAAAAGTGGGCTATTCATTATTATGCCCCGCAATTGGGACGTGAACTCACAACCCGACTGGCGCTTTTCCCCAACCAGCCAGACCATCCTCGCGCCCAGGAAATGTACTACAAGGTTCAACTAGGTCCACTGCAAAAACTGGAACAACCCATTGTGAGCCTGCGCTGGCGACGCATCACCTTCTTGCACACCACCTGGGATCGTTTTTTGGACGCTACCGAAATTAATGACTTGTTTGTGGATGGCGAGCCGTATGTGGATCGTATTTATGCCACATTGAAGGAGCGCGGCATTCAGGCGGAGCGCAATTATCGCGTTCAGGAGCCTGACAAGGTGTATCAGCTTCCTTTGGCAATTTTGTGTCGAAACGGCCGTATCGATCTCACCACCAATCAATTAAAACAACATAGCGGCAAGCTTGAGCAGCTTGTGGTCGAGATTGCCGAACAGGTTATTGCTCAAGGCGGACAGGTGTCCACAGTTGAAGGTTCAGAAGCGGCGTAACCAAAATTGTAACCATCAACAAGCAATATAAAAATAATGTGGCATAATTATTTGTGAAGATGATAATTTCTTGAAGTTAAGCAAATCACCAAAAGCTTTCTAATATATAGAGAATGGTTTCTACTGATTTGCTAAAGTAAAAACGGAAAAAGCAGCTTGTTTTTTAAAGGGCTTTCCGGCTTTTACACAATGTAAGCATAGTTCAGAGCAGAGTACACATAGCCAAATGTATTTGCATAGTATCGTTAGCGACATAGATGATTTGCTGCCGCAAGCCCCTTTTGTGCGGACTGGTGGTAGTTTGTTGATGATGGTTGGCCTTCCAGGCACTGGGAAATCATCTGTAGTAGAGGGGTTGGCACAGTTCATGCCCTTTTTGGTGGTGAGTACAGACAATATTCGCCTCCATTTGCGCAACCAGCCCACGTATACTGCGGCCGAAATGATGTTGGTGTATGAAGTCTGTTACTCCATCATTGAATCGCGCCTACGGGAAGGACAAAGAGTTATCTTTGACGCCTCCAACTATTTGGCTGCCCGCCGCGAGCACCTGATGAAGATTGGCCAACGTGCCGGTGCTCCGGTGGCGGTTTGTTACGTTCAGGCGGCACAGGAAACCATTCGTGAGCGCCTATTTAAGCGCAACAGCGGCCAGCGTCGCAAAACCGATTTGTCAGATGCGGACTGGTCTGTGTATAAATGGATGGTGGAAGCTCAAGAACCTGTCGTGGGTGAGCACCTGATTTTAGACACAACAGATACACCGCCGAATGTTTTGGCGGAAAGATTATTTTACTATTGGTTAAAGTGTGAAGAAACCGGCGCAAGCGACCCTGATTTACAATCCACTAGCTGGGCCCGCCAATTTAGCAGCGCCGATGGCCTTAGTGGCTGATCTTTGGCAGGCGCGCGGCTGGCACGTCACCATCCAGCCAACTCAAGCCCCCGGACATGCAACTGAATTAGCCCAACAAGCGGCCATAGCTGGCCAGCAACTGGTGATTGCTGCTGGTGGCGATGGCACCTTGGGCGAGGTGGCTAATGGTTTGGCCGAGACGGAAACCGCAATGGCTCCGCTGCCGGTAGGCACAGCCAACTCCTTTGCTCGCGAACTAAACATGCCGCTGCCACGCTTGCGGGGCAAGCACCAGCTTTTGCGGGCGGCAGAGTTACTGCTAGACGGCCGTATTCACCACATGGATCTGGGCTACACTACCAACAGTGAAGGAAACGGCCGTTATTGGCTGCTTTGGTCTGGGGCCGGGGCCGATGGCTATCTGGTGGAGCATATTGAGCCGCGTCCTAAATGGTCTAAAAAGCTGGGCCGCCTGGGCTACATGCTGCAAGGCATTGCCCTCACCATTCGTTATCCCACCGTAGAAGCGCGCATTGAAATAGACGGCCGTACCTATGAAGGTCATTACTTGCTGGCGCTGGTGAGCAACTGTCGTTTGTATGCCGGTGGCGGCTTAACGATTAGCCCCCAGGCCAAATTGGACGATGGTTTGTTTGAAGTGTGGTTGTTCCAGGGCAAACAAATCCTCAAAATGTTCCAGTATGGCGCATTGATCAAAGTAGGTCGACGAGAATTTACCGGGATGGAAATGGTACACGGCCGTTCCATTACCGTACACATGACGCCCCCCATGCCCTGCCAGACGGATGGCGAATTAGGTGGTTACACCTCAATCAGCTGCACTCTAAAACCTGGCGCTCTGCGCTTGCTAGTTCCTGCGTCTGCCCCTGACGATCTATTTCAACAACCAGGTATCCCCCTGAACGCATAATCCTCACGTAACGATTCAATTGATTGGTGCTTCTTCACGGAATAATGTGCCCGCCAAGCATACTGTTGATGAAGCGTCTGATTTATTAGTCATGGCTCTGAAACGGCCGTTGCTCTGAGCCGCCAAATCAACTCTTTACAAAACATGAACAATAATGTAATATATGGACAATATCGTAACAAAACATTGCATTAGTTCATTTGGTAAGGAGCAAGTTTGTGGCTGCAAACATACAATCGACGAA
This sequence comes from Promineifilaceae bacterium (SeqCode), assembly GCA_050292445.1. Classification (GTDB taxonomy): domain Bacteria; phylum Chloroflexota; class Anaerolineae; order Promineifilales; family Promineifilaceae; genus Leptofilum. Next base: position 30,776 of record JBNKLQ010000006.1, read on the forward strand.
AAATCACGGGATGACCAGCTCAAAAGCATTGTGGGGCGGCGTCATTTTTAGCTTTTTATTTACTGGCTTCATCTGGTTGCTGCGCGGCACCATTCCCGCAGTTGATTTTCTGCCAGATCAGGGCGCATCCTGGTATTACTGGAAGTTGCCCGAACCCACATTCTGGAGCCGAGCTACCGCCTGGGGCGGCTATCTGCTGCACCAGGTCGCCATTTGGGGACTCATTTACATCGCGCAGAAGGCCAAGACCAAATACACCAGCGGCTTGCATCGCATCAACATCATTGCCTTGGCGACAAACGCCGTGTTCATTGTGCTGCATTTGCTGCAAACGATCTTCTTTTATGATGGCCTGGCGCAGGATGTGTCGATCTGGAGTTCGCAAGGGTCTGTTGTGCTCATGCTGGTCATGATTTTGCTGATGGAAAATCAGCGGCGCGGACTCTTATTTGGCAAAAAAGTGGGTTTCCTCAAGGAATCGGCCCGGATTGCTCGTAAATACCACGGCTACATTTTTGCCTGGGGGGTCATCTACACCTTCTGGTACCATCCCATGGAAGCGACGATGGGGCATTTACTCGGCTTCATTTACACCTTTTTCCTGATGGTGCAGGGCAGCCTCATGTTTACGCGCGCCCACCTGAATAAATGGTGGACGCTGGTGCTGGAAATTTCCGTGTTGGTGCATGGCACGCTGGTGGCACTGCAAACAAACACCATGTGGCCTATGTTTTTCTTTGGCTTTGCCGGTATTTTTGTGGTGACGCAGATGTATGGCCTGGGGCTGAATAAATATTGGCGTTGGGGCTTCATTGCCGCCTACATTGCCGGGGTGCTGATTGTTTACAGCGGTCGCGGCTGGTCAAATGTAAACGAAATTGTGCGTATTCCGCTCATTGAGTACCTCTTGGTGTTTGTACTGGCACTTATCATCTGGTTGATTATGCGTTTTGTGGGACTGTTTACCAATCGTGCCAAGCTGCGCCTTGGCTCCCGAAGTGCGGTTACTTCAGGCGACTAATTAACCGAATTGACCGGAGAAAAATTGAAAACGGCCGTTTCTTACGTTTCTCAGCATGGCTCCTGGCCTAAAGTGGATTTGCGGCCTGGAAGCATCATTGCCAAACTAGACAGCAGCGGTTGACGCGGTTGGCGTTGCAGCAAAAATAACTGAAATGCGGCGGCCAAGGCCAGAACGGCCGTTAACCAATAAAGTTGAGCAACTCCCAGGTAATCCATCGCCACTCCGGCTCCTAAAAAGCTAATAATGCCACCGGCACGTGTGAGTCCGTTCAGCAGGGGCAAGCCTCGGCCCAGCGCGGCTGGTTCTAGCAAATCCGTTGCCAATGCCGCCGAAACGGCTCCGCTGACACTGCTAGAGACCAAAAGCAGCGTGGCCGCCAGCCAAAACTGCCAAATGTGAACGGCCGTAATCAATAGCAATACGCCAACTGCCGAGAGACTATAGCCCAGCGCCAAAACCTGCTTCCGGCCTAGCTGGTCAGAAAGTGCGCCAATGTAAAACGTGACAGGAATCGCCACCAGCCCGCTGACTGTAGCTGTGCTGGCCACCGCGCCAGGCGAAAAGGCCAACAGCTGCATAGAAACGGATGTGCCAAAGCGGCCCACGTTCATTGCCGTGGCTGCCAGCAGCGAAATGAATGTTAGCAGATAAAAGGTTTTCCCCAGCGGCGCACGCTTTTGTTGCGGCCGTTTTGCTTTTGCCTTGTTAGAGATGCGCTTTTGCTGTTTGGGCAATGCCAGCAAGCCAATTAGCGGCAACACCAGCCAGATTGCCCCATACACCCAAAACAGGGTGACATACCCTTGCCAACTCAGAAGCCAGGAAACCATCGTGCCGCCTACCAAAGCGCCCAATGGCGTGGTGAGTGAGAGCAGGCTAAATGATTTGCCTCGCTGACGTGCATTAGAGACCATGCCGGTAAAGACAGAGATGAGTGCCAGCCCAACCCCGCCGCAAAACCAGAGAACGGCCGTGAGCGCCACCAGTTGCCACAACGTTTGTACCTGTCCCATCAGCACCAGGCTGGGAATGCCTGTTATCCCAGCCGCCACAAACAGCCAGCGCGGTGGTACCTTGTCCGCCAACCAGCCCGGCACAAAAGAGCCCAGGGTAATGGCAATGTATATGATGGTCAGGTACAGGCCTACCTGCGTTCGGGTCGCGCCAAACTCGGTAGCGTACAGGGGTAAGATGGGGAACAGTCCCATGCCTGCCAGGACAATCGTAAAATTGCCCAGAATAAGATAGAAGAGCTGCTTGTTGTTATTCTTCATGGTTGTTACCTAATCTGCTTCCGAGAAATATTCTTGTTGTTTTTAAAAACGTGCGCCTCATGCGATTTCAGGACATTCTTGTAGTTGTTCCTGCACTGCTTGTGGCTGAACCCATTTCAAAATGAATTTCGGCAGGCGGAATTTCATCCGGGAGCGTCGCGCGGGTTGCGGTTGGCTCAGCAGCCTTTTTATTTCTGCTTCTCGCTCCTGTAGGCGCATTTGCTGGTAATCCTTTGAAACTGCTTCTAGTTCGTAAAGAGTCAACATGGTTATTTTCCTTTTTTATCTTTAAGTGGAGAACAAAAAGTCCGTTAAAAACAATCGTCTTACTTGAGCTTTTTGTTCTCCTGAAAGTAAATCACAGGTTGCGCTCAGGTTTTCAAACAACTTTTCGTGATTTACTTAGGCGATTTATTCGCTACGGTTAACTGAATTGGGGACATCATAGAAAACGGCCGTACCACAAACGCCCCTTTCAGCGTCCCCTAAATCGTCCCTTTTGCAGTTGTCTCCTTATCTTTGACATGGGGCAGAGATTTTCCCCTTACTCTGCCCTGCTGTTTGCTAAAATTCTAATATTACGTAAACTTCAAGCATGGACAGAATCGACTTTCGCTCCGATACCGTTAGCTGGCCCACACCTGCCATGCGCCAGGCAATGGCCACTGCCCCCGTGGGGGATGATGTCTATGGTGAAGACCCTACTGTTAACCGGTTGGAAGCATTGGCGGCCGAAATGGTGGGCAAGGAAGCGGGTCTGTTTGTGGCCAGCGGCACGATGGGTAACCTGACGGCGATTCTGGCTCACGGCCGTCGCGGCGACGGGGCGATTGTGGGCGAAGATTCCCACACCTTCCGCGCCGAGGCGGGCGGTATGGCGGTACTGGGCGGCATTGTGCCCAATCCACTGCCCACGGATGTATACGGCCGTATGGACCTTACCGCCGTAGAAAATGCCATCTACCCCGACGACCCCCACTACCCCAATAACCGCCTCATCCTGGTGGAAAACAGCTACGGGGCCAAAGGCGGCTATCCCATAGCCCCGGTCTATTACCAGCAAATCCGCCAGATTGCGGACCAATATGGGCTAATTGTCCACATGGACGGGGCGCGCATCTTCAATGCGGCCGTGGCGTTGAACCTGGATCCTCGCGAAATTACCCAACACGTTGATTCTGTGACCTTTTGTTTAAGCAAAGGGTTATGCGCCCCGGTTGGCTCTGTGCTGTGCGGCTCAGCTGAATTTATTGTCCAGGCTCGACGCGCTCGCAAGCTGGTGGGCGGGGCAATGCGCCAAGCAGGTGTCATGGCTGCGGCGGGCATCGTGGCCCTCACGGAAATGGTGGAGCGCCTGGCCGACGACCACACCCACGCCAAAATGCTGGCTGAAGGATTCGCCAACATTCCCGGCATTGTGGTGCAGCCAGAGCTGGTTAAAACCAATATGTTCTATTTTGAATTGGCGGAGTCAGCGCCCGTGACACCAGAACAATTCGTGCAGCGCCTGCGCGACGAGGCCAACATTTGGCTGTCTGGTGGCTATTCACGCCGCTTTCGGGCGGTGACCCATTACTGGATTCAGGAAGCAGACGTCGTCCTGTTTCTGCAGACGGCGCGGGCAATTTTGCAGCAGTAGGAGAGAAGATGGCAAATACGCTGATCGGTCATACCATAAACGGCCGTTACCGGCTGGAGTCATTATTGGGTGATGGCGGCATGGGCACCGTTTATCGGGCCTACGACGTTAACCTGGATCGTCAGGTGGCGCTCAAGCTCATGCACGCTCACTTTGCCCGCCAGGAAGAGTTCCGCGCCCGCCTCATCCAAGAAGCCCGCACAGCTGCCCAACTAGATCACCCCTCCGTCGTGCAAATTTTCGACTTTGGCGATTCGCCCGAAGGTCTCTTTATCGCCATGGAATTTGTTAATGGTGGCAGCTTGCGCGACCATTTGCGCCGCCTGCAAAAGATGCGCAAGTTTTTGCCGCTGGCCCAAAGCTTGCAAATTGGTGCCCAAATTTCCGAAGCACTGGACTATGCTTACCGACGCGGCATCGTCCACCGAGACATCAAGCCGGGCAACATCATGCTCAAGCGGCTCAACCGCCCCGACGAGCCAGACGAGCAGCCTTTCCGCGCCCTCCTCACCGACTTTGGTCTGGTGAAGCTGCAAGAAGGCTCCCAACTCACCCAAAGCGGCACCACGCTGGGCACACCCACCTACATGTCCCCCGAACAGTGCAAGGGCGATTCGCTAGACGGCCGTGCCGATTTATACGCGCTGGGTGTGGTCCTCTACGAACTATTTACCAACCGGCTGCCGTTTGAATTCAAAACGTTATCCGACGCTATCGCCGTGCATTCGCGGGGCGAGATGCCAACGCCCGCCCGCGAAACCCGCAGCGACATTCCGGCCATTATCGATACCATTTTGTCACGTTCTCTGGCCAAAAATCCAGACGACCGCTATGCTGATGGGGCGGAAATGGCCGATGCTTTGCGCAGTGCGATGGTGGCCCTGGAAGGCGCGCCTACGCAGGTGATGTTGCGTGAAGAGATGAACATTTTAGAGCGGGTCAATGAACCGCCGCCGGGGCATGAACTCATCATCAACACGCCAGGGCATCCTCCCAGCACCGTGCCCCTAACTGAGGCTGTCGTTACTTTGGGCCGCCATGCCGACAACGAAATTGTCCTGCCCGCTGAGGGCGTTTCCCGCCACCATTCCCGCTTGCAAGCCACGGCGCTGGGCTGGGAGCTGGTTGATTTGGGCGGCATCAACGGCACCTTTTTAAATGATCGCCGCCTGCGGGCTGAAGATCCCACACCGGTAGCCCCTGGCTCGCGCATTCGCATTGGGCCGTATGAGCTAACGCTGCAAGGGCCGGAAATTGCGGTTTATGAGCAAGAAGCGCCCACTTTCCAGCAATCGCAATCATCGTTGGGCGGCACCACCCCGCAGATGACGCCTACCCAAATTGTTACTTCTGAACCGTTGGGGCTGTTTCTGCCCAGCGACCAAATCAGCGTCGATCCGGGGCAGCAGGTGCAATTTAAAGTGGAAGTGGTGAATCGCAGCCAGGTAGATGACCGGGTAAGTTTGCGGGTGCATGGCCTGCCTAGTTCCTGGGCGATGCCACCAGGTGAGTTCAGGAATTTGCCTGCTGGCGAAACAATTCAGCTGGCAATTACGATTCGGCCGCCCAAGCATCGCAGCACGCCTACTGGACGGCAGCGTTTTCGTATTGAGTTGGTGTCGCAGCGACAGCCTGATGTCAAAGTTGGCACCACTGCGTCGTTGATCATTGGCACGTTTGTGACCTTTGAAGCCAATTTGGACACGAACCAGATCCGCTTGCCGGGGAGCGTAACGGTATCTGTGCATAACACGGGCAACGCGCCGGGTGATTTTAGCGTGGTGGCTCGTGACCGGCAGGGTGGGCTGCGCTTTAAGGGGGAGCGAGGTCGCATTCGACTCCAGCCGGGGCAGGTAGCAAATGTGGAGCTGGCACTGGAAGCAGAGCGTTCTAGTTGGCTGGGAACTGGTGAGCTGTATCCGTTTGAGGTGGCTGTGGCCTCGGCTGCTGGTGGGCGACAGACGATGTCTGGCGAGGCACAGGCTGGTTCCAACATCCCGCCTTGGTTGATGTATGGGGCGATTTTAGTGATTACCTTTGCTTGTGCTATTAGTTTTATGGTGCTTGTGTTTGGTGAGAACGGTATTTTTGGGCGAGAGGAGGCAACGGCGACGGTGTCTGTTGATGTGGCTGGGACGGAAACGGCCGTTGCTGCCAGCAACTTCCAAACCGTTACCGCTATTGCGGCCACGGCCGTCGTGGAAGGTGATTCCGATGGCGATGGCCTGAGCAACACCCAGGAAACCAACATTCTGCAAACCGATCCAAACAACCCCGATAGCGATAGAGATGGCCTGACAGATGGCGAGGAAGTTTTGACCTTGGGGACCAATCCGCTTTCGGCGGATACTGATTCTGACCTGATCCCCGACGGCCAGGAAGTAAATCAGTATGGCACAGATCCTCTAAAAGCGGATACAGATGGTGATGGTGTAAATGATGTGGTTGAAATTTCTCAGGGCACAGACCCGCTGGCTACCCCCGTTGTGACCGAAACACCGTCTGCCACAGCGACGTTGGGAACGCCAACGGCCACAGCAACACCCTCCAATACCCCGCAGCCCTCTACGACGCCCACCTCGACGAGCACACCAACCATCACCAATACGCCGCCGCCTTCATCGACACCGACGCATACGCCAACGGCGACCAATACATCCACGCCAACCCAATCACCGACGGCCACCATTACACCATCCGTGACGCCAACGGCCACCAATACCCCGTTGCCCAATCCGGTGTTGACTTGCGTCAGTACCCCCCCATTGATTGACGGAACATTCAATCCAGCCGAGTGGCCCAATGCCCCGCTGATTGAGTTTTTGCCTCCCGATAACAATACTGATTTGGTGCAGGTGTATTTTGTGCGAGATACCGCCAACCTGTACCTGGCGTTCCTGATCAACGATCCAACAACTGATGACTCGGATGCAATGCGGCTTTATTTTGATACCACAGGCAACCGGGGTGATCCGGACACGGCCGATCGCTTCTTCTTTGTGGTGCGCGATGGTACGGCGCAGGTGCAGGCAGGCATTGGCTCCAACAGTGACGGCAATATTTGGGATACTAATTACACCAGCAGCAATTGGACGGCCGAATTAGGCAGTCAACCGGGGCAGTGGGTGATCGAAATGCAAATTAACGCTTCGGCGGAGATGGCCGCCCTGGCCAATCCCTTTGGCATGATGATGCAGGTGCTCTACACGGGCGATTTGGCCGTCTGGCCCGAAGGTGGCGGCTCGAACAGCCCATCTACCTGGCAGTTTGTCAATAATGTGAGCTGCCCGTAGGAATGAGTTAGCAGTAAAAAGGAAAAAGTGAAAAGTGAGGCAGAGCGTAATTTGTTCTCCTCACTTTTTTCTTGTAACGGTACCTACGTTTTCCTTTTCATTTGCTGGTAGAATTGGTTGAAATCAAACGGAATGGAGATGAACATGTTAGACTTTACCCCTGTTAGAAATAAAGAAATGAGCTACGCTGAATTGGTTGCCGATTTAACGGTGGCTGATTTGCGTGGGTTGACCAATGAAATTGTTGATTACCAGCTCAACCTGCTGGCGGATTGTACCGATGCGGATGTGGTTTTTGAGCCTGAAGACCCGGAGGCAAAAGATTTGTATGCGGAAGATGAAGCTGATCAAGATCTGGCTTGGAATTTGGGGCACTTGATTGTTCACGTCACAGCCTCTTCTGAAGAGAGTGCCGCGTTGGCGGCGGAAATGGCGCGGGGGGTGGTGCGCGACGGCCGTTCTCGCAGCGAGGTCCCCTGGGAAACCGTCACCACAATTGCCCAATGTCGAGATCGTCTGGAAGAAAGTCGCCGGATGCGGTTGGCCAGTTTGGAAATGTGGCCCGACGAGCCGCACCTGGATAACGTAAAAATGCACGAAAGAGTGGGCAAGATCGACCCCTATGTCCGCTTTGTTTTTGGCCTGAGCCACGATCAGGGTCATTTGGCGCAAATTGAAAACGTCATTGACCAGGCCAAAGCTGCACGCGGTGCTTAATATGGAGCTCTATTCTTTTTGAAATGAAGCGTATTAAGCTTCCCCAATATGATCTGTTAGCCTGCTTATTTTTAGCTGTGCTGGTATTTGTGCTTTACGGCCAAACATTGTTCACACCCGGTGAATTGGCTTATGGCAAAGATATTAGCTACTTCTATCCCAATGAAGTCATCCTGCAAGATTCCGGTTTTGGGGCCGATTTTCCAGTCTGGAATCCATATTTTGGGGGCGGGGCTCCTGGATTAGGCAAAATTCAGGTGGGGATGTTTTATCCACCACTGCTGCTGCTGCGCGCCTTGTTTGATGTGGAAACGACCCTGGATTTTGATGTTGTGTTGCATCTGTTTTTGGCTGGGGTAGGTGTCTATTTTCTAATGCGTCAGCTGGCGATAGACCGGATACCGGCGTTGTTTACGGCCGTTGCCTTCATGCTGTCTGGCTCTTTTACTCCTCGCATTGTTGCCGGACACGCTTCTGTTTTGCGCGCCATTTCCTGGAGCGGCTGGCTTCTTTGGGCTTATATTCGTTTGCTCAAGCGGGGGACTTGGCTCAATGTTGTATTGACGGCGCTCATCATTGTTTTTGTGGTGACGGGTGGACACCCCCAAATGAGCCTGGTTGTTTTCTTGGTGCCGCTGGGCTTCTTTGGCGCTCACTTTGTACCGAAATGTGTCCAGGCAAAAAATTGGCGAAAGCTATGGGTGGGGTTTTATTGGTCTGTTGGAGCGGTTGGGCTGGCGTTGGGGTTAACGGCCGTACAAATCTTGCCTTATCTGGCGTGGCTGGGGCAGACGGTAAGAGCTGCGGGCAATGCTTTTGACAGCCTCGACGTAATGATACGCCACTCATTTTTATGGCAGCATTTTCTCGCTTTGTTTATGCCAACTATCTGGTACGAGCCAGCCAGCACCATTTCTCTGAGCTTCGATAACCCTTCGTTTTTTTGGGAAAACTCGGCGTTTACTGGTGTTTTGACCTTGCTGATTCTAGGGATTGGCCTGACTTTGCGGTCGGCTGCCCATCGCACCCACCGAAGATTTTTTGCCGGGCTGGCGGTTGTTGGATTGGTGTTGAGCATGGGAACCATCAATCCGCTCTATGAATTTCTGTTCCGATTCATGCCCTACATTCGTGCGCCTGGGCGGTTTATGTTGTTGTGGACATTGGCCACGGCCGTTTCTGCCGGTCTTGTTCTGGATATCTTGCTAAAAAAAACAGCAGCATTGGTCTGGCTTAACAAACTGGCTTTTGGTCTGGCTGCTTGCGCCCTGATTTTGCTTGTTTGCTGGCATCTGTTTCAACCGCTGCTGCCCGATTTTCTCCAAAATTATGGCAGTCTCACAGATGAACACATCCTGACTGCCGGACAAACGGTTAGCATGAATGTGAACCAACTGGCCGGAAAATTGGGCGTTTTGGCAATATTGTTTTGGCCAATTGGACGCTGGCAGGTATACGGCCGTTATCTGGGTATTTTACTTGTTTTAGCCCTTTCCGTGGAGATGGGCCTGTTTGCCACTACGATCACGAACCCGACGCCGCTTGCCTCCTTATACATCCCCGGATCACGCTATACACAGCTAGATTATTCGGTTGAGGCACATCGCTTCAATGGGTACCGACAGCCACCTTTGTATCTTATTCCCACCTTGAACCATGTGTACAATGGTGAGGAGAGCAGCAAGCTGGACAATTTGTTACATACTGACAATGGACTGAACTTGTTAGCGGCTAATTTCACTATCACCCAAGATGATCTTGAGGACGGGCAGCTGGTGCAAACTCAGAATGGTTGGCACTTATTCTCTCATCGCCATAATTTGCCCCGCATTTACGCGGCATCAGCCGTGTACCAGGCGGCTGATGATGCTGAGGCCCTGCAAATTGTGGGCGATCCCGCCTTTTCCGGTTGGCAAGAGGCGATAGTGATCCGACCCGAGGACTCCGAGCAGGCAGTCCAACTAGAGCTACTTTCTGCCAAATCAGACAGCGGCCAACAGGTTGCCTTCTCAGGAAGCTATCTTCGCTATCAAAATAATCAGCTTGTGGCGGAAGTTGTTACCAATCAACCAATGATGGTCGTTTTTAGCGAGATGTATGATGCAGGTTGGCAGGCTACTGTCAACGGCCGTCCTGCAACTATGTGGCTGGTCAACTACGCCTTTCGCGGTGTCATAGTAGACGCAGGTACCAGCACCATAGCCATGCAGTATCGTCCCCAACCATACCGCCTGGGGGCGATTATTTCTGGACTAACCAGTTTGTTTATCCTTTGTGTAGCGGGCTACCGGTTCGCAGTAAATCGGCGAAAGGGTGTAGTTTAAGCAAAGGTGGCGAATGAACAGACGTTGGTTGCGCCTGGCAAGACATTTAGCGATTGAGGCAGAAGCCGCGCAACAGGTATGGCATGGTCTGGCCACTGCATATGGCGCAGACGGCCGTTTCTACCACAACCTCACACACATCCAGCACACTTTAGACATTGCTGAGCAATTGCAGAACGTGGCTGTGGATTTTGCGGCCGTTCAGCTGGCCCTCTGGTTTCATGACGTAGTGTATGATCCGCGCCGCAACGACAACGAAGCCCAAAGCGCTGCCTACGCTGAGCGGGTGTTACGTCCTCTGTGCGTGCCAGATACGTTGCTAGCCACCGTAAGCGATCTCATTTTAGCCACCAAAAGCCACGAAGCCCCTCGGCCCGATCCCAACATTTTTGTCATTCTCGATGCTGACCTGGCAATCTTGAGCGCGCCCCCAGCGCAGTACGATGCTTACGCCAAAGCCATCCGGCTGGAGTATAGTTTTGTGCCGGATGAGCAGTACGTGGTGGGGCGAACGGCCGTTTTGCAGAAATTTTTAGCCCGGTCGCCTTTTTATTTTGCGGAATGGATGCGAGAAAGGGGGGATACGGCCGTTAATCAAAACCTGAATCGTGAGCTGGCGGGGTTAAAAAAGCAGAACACAGAGAGGCACTGAGAATCACGGAGTTGCACAGAGATTTTGCTTTTTCTCTGTGAACCTCTGTGCTACCTCTGCGAAACTCTGTGTTCCTAAAAAGTTTCTACCGCATTGCTATATTGAGTAGGGTGATGAGAACGGCCGTATTCAAGACCAGCCGAATGACCCCCACAAATCGGACACGCTTGTGATCAAGCGTGAAATGGTACCAAAGAGCCTTCAGATAGCTTCGGCCAAACGGCCCAAAACTTTTGATGACAGGCTCGCTTGCCAAACGTCCGCCATAAAACCAGCCTATCCCAGATATTGTTTCAATCAATCCTTTGCATAACCCGACACCAATTGCGGGGACAAAGAATATGAACAGATAAAAGAGGTTGGTTGGCGACCCCTGAAAATAACGAGCCGAGCCGATGACTGACAGCGGCAACCAAAGGATGAGGAACAATTTAAAGCCGCTAAATAACCATTCCTTGTCCGGTCGAGACGCGAGGAAGTGCGTCTCATCGAGCCACTGAACGCCTGTGAGCAGAATTCGTGGCAGGTAAATCAACGTAAGCCAGACGAGAAACCAGGTAGAAAATGTGGCCAACGATCTTTGTCCTACAAGATTTGGTCTGTGCGGGTGTCGCGGGTGAGGCGGACCCAGCGGCGACAGCCGTAGGTGTGGAACCAGGCTTCGACCTGCGGCCCTTCCGGGTTGTTGTGCATGAAGGCCCGGTCCAGATCGCGCTCGTCTGGGTCGGTGATGTGCTCAGGCACCGCCAAAATTTCGCCAAAAGCAAATTCTTCAATGGGGCGTGGGCCACAGTGCGGGCAGGGAATTTGTATACTCATTGTTTGTTCTCCGTCTGCATGTTTCGTTAATCGAACAACTTTGACGCAAAGGCGCAAAGGTGCAAAGAAATGAGAAAGAAAGGACAGATTTTTCCTTTGCGCCTTCCAATTCTTTGCGTTCTTTGCGTCAAAAATAGTTCACATGTTTAGATCATTACGGCCGTTCCAAAACCTGCCACACACGCACCAATCCATCATTACCCACACCGGCCACCATCAACCCATCGGCTGACCAGGCGACGTTGCTGCTGCGGGGATGCAGCGAGATGGGGGTGCCAACTTCTGTGCCGTCGCTGGTTTGGTAGAAACGGCCGTTGCCACCCACCACCGCCGCCAACATTGTATCATCCGGCGAAAAGGCCAGGCCGCGCACCGCAATTTGCGTGTTCCAGTTTAGTGCAGGTGGGTCATTATCGTCCACCGGAAAGTCCCAGAGCAGAATACGGCCGCTGTTGTCTCCGGTGGCAAAGCGCAGGCTGTCGCTGCTCCAGGCGGCGGCATTGACCGGCGCGTTGTGTTCGGTGAGCGTCACCGACAGGCGCGTGTTGTCTGGCGGGCGCAGCTGCACCAGGCCGGTGTTGCCGGTGGCCACCATCTCTTCGCCGTTGGGCGAGCGGGCCACAAACAGCACCTGTCCCAGGGCGTTGACCGAAAATGAGCGCATCTCATCGCCGCTGGCCACGTTCCACAACTTAAGTGTACTGTCGAAGCTGCTGGAAGCCACTACGGTGCTGTCTGGTGACCAGGTAACGGCCGTTACCGTATTTGAGTGCCCAGCAAAACTTTGCACCATTCGTCCCGTGGCCGCTTCCCACACACGCACCAATTCGTCCGAGGTGCCATTGCTGGCAATCAGTTTGCCATTGGGCGACCAGACCACAGTTTTCACGCCGCCCTCGTGCCCGCCCAGCACCCGCTCAATGCGCTGCTCGGCTACCGACCAGATGAGAATGGTGCCTTCCACAGTGCCCACGGCCAGCTGCGTGTTGTCCGGCGACCAGGACACAAAAGTAGCTTCGCGATATTGCGCATAACGATTGAGAACGGCCGTTTGCCCACCATCTTCTCCTGACCACAAACCTACCGTGCCATCCCGCCCGCCCAGCGAGAGCAGCTGGTTGCTGCCAGGCAGCCAAAACAGCTGCTGCACCCCGGCCTGGTTGCCAAATGTCAGCAAGGGCTGGCGCTCGTT